>JBFIHP010000105.1:0-8232 GCA_041601735.1 Planctomycetota bacterium
GCGATCGAGCGGCGCATGGTCGTTGTCCTTCCGGGTGAAGAAGAGGAGTATATCCCCTCTCGCCCGATCTCGCGCCTGTGCGACCTCGAAGCGGGACGATAGGCTGGCCGGAGCGGAGGAGCCCATGAGCCGAAGAGACGACGACGCGCGCGCGGGCCTGATCCGCGTCGACACCGATGCCCCCGACGTCGAGCTGGACGTCGATCGCGAGGGGCTGCGCTACGAGTTCGAGGTGCGCGAGGATCAGCTCGAGATGGAGGACGGCATCGTCCTCACCCTGAACCGCGAGGCCTGTCGCGAGTTCTCGCGCATCTTCGGCCAGCTCGCGCTCGGCCGGGCTCCCGACGGCTACGCGCTCAGGCTCGGCTGGGACGAGACCGACGCGGTGGGCTTCCGGATCGTGCTCGACGAGTCCGGCCGGACCGACAGCTGGGGTGATGATGACTGATGGATGCTCTCGCTGAAGGCTTGCTCGAGGCCGTCTGGGAGACGCTCGGTGTGGAGGGGTTCGCGACCGCCGCTCTGGTCGGGCTGGTGGGCATCGTCTGCGGCCCGAGGCAGGGTCTCGTCCTGGTGCTCGGCCTCGCCACCATCTCCCTCGTCGCCGAGCGCGACGAGTACTTCTTCTACGAGGAGGCCTTGACGATGCGGCACGTCGTCCGCTCGGCCTCGCTGATCGAGCAGCTTGACGTGACGGAGGAGGCCGACCGGGCCGAGCGGATCCTCCTCGGCCGGCGGCGCCAGGTCGGAGCGCGCGCGCTGCTCGAGGAGGCGATGAACGCGGACGGGACGAGCGCGGACGAGAGTGGAGGCGTCTCGCCCTACCGGCGCATGGCGCGGATCCTCGCGAACGGCGAGGGGCGAGACCGCTCCTGGGCGGTCGAGTCGCCCTTCCGCTTCCTGACCCACCGGCTGGAGCGGACCTCGGACCCCGCCCGGCGGGCGATCCTGATGGAACTCCTCTTCGCCACCGGTCACGACGAGGTCGGTCGCATCTGGCGCGAGAACGCGGGCGACCCCGAGTTCGAGGCGCCGGTCCTGCGCGGCCTCGACGCCGCACTCGCGGCGGAGCGGATGAGCCGCAGGCTCCGCGCCGAACTGGTCGAGCCGCTGGCGATCCGCCTGGTGGGCGAGCCGGCCTCCGACGATCCCCGCGATCCGACCCCGGCCTCGGTCCTGATCGCCCTCGACGCCGGGCAGGCGCTGCGGCGGATCGTGACGCCCGAGGTGCTGGACGACGACAACCCGCGCCTGGCCGAGGCCCTGCGGGCCTTGACCGACGCGGATCTCGTCCTCGGCGTCTCGGTCCACGAGCAGCTGATCGAGAACCTGGGCCGGCGGGTCGCGGACGAGCCCTGGTTGCAGGAACCCCTGACCGCGGCGATCGCGATGCTGGCCCTGCGCGCCGACGAGGCGACGCGGGAACGACTGGAAAAACTGCGCGCGGAGCCCATGATGAAGGCCGGAGCCGAGCGCGGCCTGGCGCTCATGGCGCGGCACGCGCAGAAACGGGACGGCGCTTCGCCGTCCTCCGAGGGAGAAGAGCGATGAACATGGGCATGGGTGGGATCGGCGTCGTCCTGATGGGCCTGCTCGGCATGGCGACCGGAGCCGTGAACCCGATCGCCACGGGCCTCGTCCTCATCGTCGGCATGTTCGGCTTCCGCAGCGGGGGCAGCGCCGAGGCGGTCGCGATGCCGGCCTTCTCGATCGAGCAGTTCGCCGAGGCGATGGCCGATCCGATGCGTGAGGAGGAGGCCCTCGGTCAGGTCGCCTACCCGATCATGTCCGGCGGTTTCGAGGGCGAGACCCGGGATCGTCTGATCGAGATCCTGGCCGCTCACCTCGTCGGTCCGCGCGAGTGGGACAGCTGGGCCACGCCGGCCTCGCTCCTGCTCGAACTCGAGGGTGCTGAGGCGTTGCCTCGCTTCGAACGTGACGAGGTGATGGCGATCGACAACCCGCGGCTGGCGGAGGCCCTGACGAGCCTGAACGAGAACGGCCTGGCGATCTCCGCGTCGCGCCATGACGCGATGCTCGCCAAGCTGCTCGCGCTCGACGCCTTGAACGATCGTCAACAACAGGCGCTCGAGGCTGCCGTCGTGTTGCTCTCGCAGCGAGGTGAATCCGCGAGGCCTCGGCTCGAGGAACTGCGCGGCGACGCGCGCGCCAGAATCGGCGCGCTCCGCGGCCTGGTGACCCTCGCCGGCATCGACGATCCCTGGGTTGCGGCCTGGAGCGGCCGTCGGCGCACTCCCAATCAGACGACCTTCCTCGCGCTCGAATCGTATCGGCAGGCGATGGAGTGGGGCGGTCACCACGACTTCTTCGCGAGCGAAGAGGCCGGCGACTTCCCTGCGATCATCCGCGCGCTGAAGACGGAGGGGCACCTCGAGGCGGCGCGCATCGCTCGCGCCGCGGCGATCCTGCCCGCGGGCACGAGCTGGCAGAAGGGCACGATGGCGCGTCAGGAACTCCTCCAGCGCATGGACGAGGCCTCGCAGGAGAAGCTGGCGGCGCTGGATCAGGAGATGCAGGCCTACCAGGACGACCTCGCGGCCTGCGCGTTCGAAATCGTCCTGCGGTACCCCCGCGAATTCGGAGGCGAGCAGCGTTGAGTGAAGACAAGATCCTGGATGCGGTCCGGCGCGAGTACATCCGCTACCAGCGTCTGGTGGAGATGGCGATCGACCAGATCGACGACGCGGCCTTCTTCCGTCGGCTCGGTTCGGACGGCAACTCCATCGCCGTCCTGCTCGTGCATCTCGGCGGCAACCTGCAGTCGCGATTCACCGATTTCCTGACCAGCGACGGCGAGAAGCCCTGGCGTGATCGCGACCGCGAGTTCGACATCGCGATCAAGACGAGGGCCGAGGTCCTCGAGATCTGGAACAACGGACTCGAGGCGCTCGAGGCGGCGCTGCGCGATCTCCGCGAGGATCAGGTCGGCAACGAGGTGCTGATCCGCGGGCAGTCTCTGACGGTGATCGCGGCGCTGGAGCGCTCGCTCGCCCACTTCGCCTATCACGTCGGGCAGATCGTCCTGCTGGCGCGGCACGCCGCGGGAACGGACTGGCGTATCCTCAGCATCCCGAAGGGGGGCGCCCGGTCCGGGGGCGAGCAGCCGGACGGCGAACGGCGGCCCGACTGATGCCCTGGGTCCTGCTCCTGGTCGCCGGTCTCTTCGAGGTCGCCTGGGCGGTCGGCCTGAAGTCCAGCGAAGGCTTCAGCCGCCTCTGGCCCTCGGTCTTCACGGTGGTCGCGCTGGCGATCAGCATGGTGCTGCTCGGTCTGGCGGCGCGGAGCCTGCCGATCGGGACGGCCTACGCCGTCTGGGTCGGCATCGGCGCGCTCGGCGCCGCCGTCTGCGGGATGATCCTCTTCGACGAACCCCGCAATGCCTCCCGTCTCTTCTTCCTCGCCCTCCTGATCGTCGCGATCGTCGGCCTCCGCCTCAGCACCCGCCAGACCTGAAGGCGTCCGACGCCTAGTAGCCGTTGACGACGACGGCGTTCGTGATGCGGACGTTGCCGCCGCCGGTCTCGATGAGGCCCTGGAGGGTCAGGGTCGCGGGGAAGGGCAGGGCGAAGCCGCTGCCGGCCCAGGGGGTCGGAGTCGAGGCCACGAGGCCGGAGATCGGCGGCGGGTCGTAGCTGTTGGTGAGCGTGAAGAGCAGGGGATTGCCCGGTGCGATGATCTGCGGCGAGAAGGCCATCTGGCCGCCCGCGAAGTAGACGCTCAGGACTTCGGTCGGCCGCGGGACGCCGAGGCGGCCCCAGATCAGGAAGTTGGCCGGCTGGGGACTGGTCGGCGGCTGGATCACCTCGACCGTGATGAGCGAACCCGGCGTGACGTGGATCTGCCGACGGACGTTGCCGCCCGACGAATTCACGAGCAGGCAGTCGATCGGCTGGCCCACGAGATCGACCACCGTTCCGTTGGTTCCGGGGGCCGGCCCGGTGGTCTGGTTCTCGAAACAGCCGACGTCGGGCTTCACTCCGACGTTGCGAGGCAGTCCGGCGAGATCGACGCCCGCCGCGTAGATGGAGGTGCCGATGTCCACGGCCGGCGACAGCGTGATCGGTCGGTAGTCCTCGCCGGCCGGGTCGATGAAGCCGAGATCGAGGCTCGGTGCGCCCGGGACGGTCGGGCCCTCGATCAGACTCGTCACCACCGTCGGCGGCGAGGAGCCGCCCAGGCCCTTGAAGTGATTGGTGGCGCGGTTCTTGGCGATGATGCAGTTGCGGATGTTGGCGAAGCTGCCGTAACTGAAGAGGTCGTAGATCCCCGGCGTGCCGCCGCCGAGCGGGGCGTTCTCCACCACGGTGCAGTGGATGAGCTCGAGCCGCCGCGCGCCGTCCACCAGGTCCGGCGTGCCGACGCAGCCGTTGCGGGCGAGGAGGCTGCTGCGAGCCCAGATGTCGGTCCAGGCCAGCTCGAAGGCCGCACCGCGCGAACCCGGCGCGGTCGAACCGTTGCCGATGAGGCGACAGTTCTCGATCTTGACGCTGCCCGGCAGACCTCCGGCGCCCATCTGGGACACCGCGCTCAGGGCCCCGCCGCGCAGCGCCGCGTTGCCGCGAAAGACGCAGCGCTTGGCGTCGAGCAGGAAGCCGCCCTGTGCCGCCTGCGCCTCGATGCGGATCGCACCGCCGGAGCCGGCGCCGTTGGCCGCGGCTCCCGGTCCGTTGTTCTCGAAACTGCAGTCGGAAGCGGTGAGGTCGCCGCGGCAGAGCAGACCGAAGCCGGAGGGCAACGAGACCGCCGAGGCATAGACCGCACCGGAGCCGCAGTTGCGGATCACGGTCTGGAAGAGCAGGAGCTGGTGGTGTCTTCCGGAGTAGAGTCCGCCTCCGTTCGCGGCGCGGCCGCCGTCTATGACGCAGTCCATGAGTTCGACGACGCCGGCGGAGAGCGCGCCGAGCGCATCGGCCACGAAGAGACAGCCGCCCTGATTGTCGGACTCCTGGGTCGGACCGCCGGAGCTCGCGCCGTCGAGGAGGGCGAGCCTCTCGAGCTTCAGGTGACCGCCGGGCGGGAGGTCCGCCTCGATGCAGCGCGCGGCCGACTGACCGTCGATCATCGTCAGGCCCGAGCCCTGGCCGCGGATCACGATGCCCTTGCCGATCACGCTGACCTGTTCGAGGTAGACGCCCGCGGCGAGATCCACGACGTCGCCATCGACGCTGGCATCGACCGCGGATTGGATCGTGGGCCAGGACGCGCTGGGAACGAAGCGGACGGTCTGGGCCCCCGCCGACGAGACGAGGAGGGTCAGAAGGGCCGCCAGGGTGGTGATGGTTCGGAGCATGGTCGAGCTATCCGTGGTGATGAACGGCTCGATCAGGATACGGAAGGCAGTGGGGCCAAGTAAAGGAGCGATCGGTCCCCGGCGGCTTTGCATGAAGATGCAACCGCCGGACCTTCGGGTCAGCGACGGGGCTTGCCGTCGTGCCGGATGTCGGCGCGGCTCTGCTCGGGGAACTTGTCCTCGAAGATGTAGCCTTCCTCCTTGTAGTCCACCAGACCCTGCTCGGCGAGCAGCGAGCAGGAGGCGCAGTAGGGCCGGGGCTTGCCCTCGTGGAGGCCGCGCCGGAGCGCCTTGTACTCCTCGCCGTTCCAGATCTCGTCCCAGTCCTGGCGGAACACGTTGCCGACCACGGGTCGGTTCTGGTGGCAGCAGGGGGCGACGTCGCCGGAGATGTTGATGAAGACCTGACGCCAGGCGAACTGGCACCAGTAGCGGCCGGGGCCCACCCAGTCCGGCGGGGGGCTCTCGTGCGCCAGCGGCACGAGGCTGCGCGGTTTCGTGTCGGAGACGATCGCTCCGGCGGCGTGGTCCTGGCGCGGCGTCATGCCGGTGGCGCCCTTGTCGGGGTCGAGGGCGGCGGTTCGCTCGTCGATCTCGAGGGGCGTCTCCTCCTCGAGATCGAAGAGGGCGGGGGCCGTGAGCCGCACGCCGAGTTCGGCCGCCCTCTCACGCGCCGCGAGGATGCAGCGGTTGGCCAGGGCCTTGTGCTCGAAGAGCGAGGAGCCGCGCAGCTCCTTGGTGAAGACCAGGAGGTGCCCCGCGGAGACCTCGTCGACGTCGAGTTCGTGCGCCCACTCGACGATGCGCGGGAACTCCTCGATGTTCTCGCGCATGAGGGTCACACCGAAGGTGAACTTGGCGTCCTTCTCGAGCCCGAGCTCCCGCCTGCGGTCGCGGAATCGACGCAGGTTGTCGATGACGACCTCGAAGCGCGACCCGGTCCGGCAGTGCTCGAAGGTCTCCTTCGTGCCGCCGTCGAAGCTCATGATGAGGCGGTCGAGCAGGGGCAGGACGCGCTCCATCCGCTCGCCCTTCATGAGCATCCCGTTGGTGACGAGCTCGAGCTTGACCGCGTACTTCTCGGCGTAGTCCAGGAGCAGGTCGAAGTGGGGGAAGGTGAAGGGCTCGCCGATGACCGTGGGGTTCACCACCGTCGCGTGCGGGAAGGCCGTCTCGGCCATGGAGCTGAAGAGCTGCGCGTCCATCGCGAACTTGTGGACGCCCTGCTTGCGGAACTCGTTGCGACCGAACTCGCAGTCGCAGAAGAAGCAGTGGAGGTTGCAGTCGCCGGTGAACTCGAAGGTGATCTTCATCGGCGCGGCCTCGACCCGTTCCAGGGCCGCGGCCTCGGCCTCGAGGGCGCGGGTCTCGTTGGCCCGGGTCTGGGCCTCGTAGGGATGGTCGGTCTTTCGCTGGGTCATGGCTTCTCCGCGAGTGTAGCACAGTCCTGATCGACCACCCGCGGCCTCGAATCTGAGCCGGAACGCTCCCCGCGACCGGCCGACCGTCGCGGGGGCCTGCTCCGCGACCATGAGTCCGGCAAATTCTTCCCTCCTCGACTTACCAGGATCGAAAAGGGTCGTTACATTCACTCGTCGCCTCTGACAGGCGGCCTCTGAATTCGGGACGTGTCGGTCGCAAGTGACGACCCATGCGCCTCTTGGGAGCCAAGTGAATGTCGAACGGAATCGGGAAATTCCTGTCCTCGTCGCTGGGCAAGAAGTTCGTGATGGGGCTCACCGGATTGCTCCTCACGGGCTTCGCGATCGCGCACCTGCTCGGCAATCTCACCATCTACGGCGACATGGAGACGGGGTCCAAGTTCGCGGCCTACGCCCAGAAGCTGCACGACCTCGGACCGCTGCTCTTCGTGATGGAGATCGGCCTCGTCCTGCTCTTCGGCGTGCACATCTACATGGCCCTGAAGCTGACCGCCGAGAATCGCGCCGCTCGCCCGACCGGCTACGTGGTGAAGAAGACCTTCGGCGAGAGCAGCCTGGCCTCGCGCAACATGCACATCACCGGCCTGGTCGTCCTCGGCTGCCTCATCGCCCACCTGATCCACTTCCGGTTCAGCGAGGGCCTGGCCGCGCCGGCTCCCGGCGACCTCTTCGGCAAGGTCAAGGAGGTCATGAGCGACCCGCTCTGGGCCGGGCTCTACCTGATCTTCGCGATCGTCCTGGGCGTTCACCTCGTCCACGGCTTTCGCTCGGCCTTCCAGTCCCTCGGTGCGAACCATCCGCGCCTCAATCGTTGCGTCCGGCGGCTCGGAACGGCGCTCGCGCTGCTCCTCGCCCTCGGTTTCGCCTCGTTCCCCATCGTGGCGCTGATCTCCTGGAGGTAACCCGTCGATGAGCAACATCCTCGAATCCAAGGTCCCGTCGGGTCCCCTGGCCGACAAGTGGGATCTCCACAAGGCGGCCCTGAAACTGGTCGCTCCCAGCAACCGGCGGAAGTACAACATCCTGGTGATCGGCACCGGCCTCGCGGGCGCCTCCGCCGCGGCCTCGCTCGCCGAGATGAACTACAACGTCACGGCGCTCTGCATCAACGATTCGCCCCGCCGGGCGCACAGCATCGCGGCCCAGGGCGGCATCAACGCGGCCAAGAACTACCCGAACGACAACGACAGCGTCTTCCGGCTGTTCTACGACACGGTGAAGGGCGGCGACTTCCGCGCCCGCGAGGCCAACGTCTATCGTCTGGCGCAGGTCAGCAACAACATCATCGACCAGTGCGTCGCCCAGGGCGTCCCCTTCGCCCGCGAGTACGGCGGCGTCCTCGCGAACCGTACCTTCGGCGGCGCCCAGGTGAGCCGGACCTTCTACGCCCGCGGCCAGACCGGCCAGCAGTTGCTGATCGGCTGTTACCAGGCCTTGGAAAAGGAGATCGCCCGGGGCGGCGTGAAGATGTTCCCCCGC
>JBFIHP010000106.1:0-8230 GCA_041601735.1 Planctomycetota bacterium
CGATGGTCGGCGACGAGCCGGTGACCTCGATGCCGCCGGCCAGACCGGTCGTGCCGGCGCCGGCGACGTCGGGCCCGCGGCCGTCCCTGAACGTGAATCCCGAGATCAGCAACGCTCGGCCGAGGCCCGGGCCGATCACGAGCACGGGACCGAGCGCGTCACCATCGACGGTCGTCTTCGCGGCGCCCCCGACCGACCGCAGCGCGATCTCCTTGCCCTGGATGACGAGGTTCTCGTGAAAGGTCCCGGCGGCCACGAGCACCGTGTCGCCCGTGACGGCCGCGTCGATGCCGGCCTGGATGGTCGGCTGTCCGCCGGGGACGTGCCAGGTCGTCTGGGCCCGTGTCGTGGTCGCCGTGATCAGCACCAGGACGAGAGCCGCGATGGTCGTCTTGAACATCTCTGCCTCCAGGCGGCGCCGATGCCCGGTGTCGAGGGTCTCGGTCTTCACCCGCCTCGTGTCGCGTGCTCGGGAGCGCCGCCGGGCCCGGATCGCGGATCAGCGAGGCATGAAGATGAGGAGCCGCGAGCGAACTCGCGGCTCCAGGTCATGGTCAGGGACGGGGAGTCCGTGAACCATCAGTCAAAGCGCAGCTCATGGCCTTCCGTTGCGGCGTACCAGCCGTTTGCTGCCGTGCTGTCGAGGGCGAATCCCTGGATCATGAGCGACCAGCCTGGAATGCTGGCGTAGACGTTGAAGATCCAGCGACGGCCGTTGGCCGAACTGGAATCGAAGAAGGGATACGGTCCCGGAGCGAGCACGATGAGCCCGAGCGGATCGAGTTGGAAGCCGGGGTAGCCCGGGATGGGCGCGGGAGGCGATCCGGTCGGGAAGGGGCTGCCGAGCAGCCAGAACGTGGTGGGCGAGAACGTGAAGAAGGGCGAGATCACCCGCGTGTCGAGGACGTCACCCGCCGTGATGAACTTCGCCGAGGCGAGGGGATCGTCGAACGGATGGATGAGCGACTCGAGCACGAGGTCCTCCCCCGTTCCGGGGAAGATCCCCCTGTTGTACTCGTCGGCGCCCATGTCGACCTCGAGGCCGATGAAACGCGGCTCGGCGTCGATGTCCTCGTGCGGAGGACTCGGGTACAGGCAGTTGGCCGCGTCGAGGCAGGGCGACGCCGGCGTCAGGTGGAAGTCGTCTCCCGCCTCGTTCACGAACAGCGGGTCGCTGTCCATGTTGGCGACACCGGGGTAGTTGCCCTTGATGTCGGTGAAGGCGATCGCGATGATCGGCAGCCCGCCCGCCTCGTTGGCAGCCGGAGTGGGGCCGACCCCGCCGACGTCATTCCAGAGAATCGAGTTCTCGATGCAGAAGATGCCGCCTTCGTTGTGAACGGCGCCGCAGCCGCAGACGTTCAGGGCGCCGCCGCCCTGGTTCTTCGCCAGGGTGCAGTGGATCACCATGACGTCGCCGCCGAGGGCATGGATGCCGCCCGCGCCGCCGACGCCGGGGCCGAAGTTGTCGGAGCCGCCGGTGTTGCCGGTCACCATCGTGCTGCCGATGAAGGCGTTGCCGAGCACGTGGATGCCGCCGCCGGCGCCACGGAGGCCTTCGGCGTTGGAATCACCCGCCGTGTTGTTGCGCACGTAGGTGTTCATCACCTTGGGGGCGTCGCCGAAGATTCCGCCTGCGCCGCTCGTGTCGACACCGGTCAGGCCGACCACGTGGCCGCCCTGGTTGTTGTCCACGACGCAGAAGAGGATGTCGGGCGAGCCGCCATGGATACCGCCGGCGCCCGCCTGGGGCGTGCCGTCGCAGGCCAATCCCGCGGTGTTGTAGCAGATCTCGCTGTCCTCGATCTTGTTGGGTCCGCGCGGCATCGCGAACTCGATGCCGCCGGCGCCGACGACTCCGGTCGAGTACCAGGAGTCACCGCCGAGGTTGTTGTGCACCAGCGTGGCCCGCATGTACATGTTGGCCTCGCAGATGTGAACACCACCGGTGCCGCCCTGGCCGTTCATCCCCATGCCCGGGAGGGCGATCGTCGTTCCGCCGACGTTGTCGGCGACGATGCAGTTGAGGATGGCGATGCCCTCGGGATCGGGTCCGTTGCCCATGGCTCCGATGCCGCCGGCTCCGCCGAGAGCCTGGTTGCCGACGTCACCGCCCTTGTTGTTGATGACGTAGCACTTGCTGATCGTGGGGGACGACATGTGGATGTAGATGCCGCCGGCCTGTCCCTCGACGCCGAAGCCGAAGCCGTCGGCTCCGCGTCCGTTTCTGAATGTCAGGCCCTCGATCAGAAGGTCACGGCCGAGACCGGGCTTGATGAACAGCACGGGGCCGTTGTGGTTGCCGTCGATGATGGTGAAATCAGGGCCGTGGGCGCCGCGAAGCGTGATCTCCTTGCCCTGGATGGTGAGGTTCTCGAAATACGTGCCCGGTGCCACCAGGACGGTGTCGCCGGTCACCGCATTGTCGATGCCCGCCTGAACGGTCGGGTAGGTTGCAGGAACGTGCAGGGTGGCCTGAGCTCCCGCGATCTGCGCGATCGACATCAGGAGGACGACGACAAGGCATGTGGTCCTTGTCATGGTTCTCTCCTCGCGCCGTCACCTGGGACGACGCCACTCAAAGGTCGAATCATCAAGACGTTGCCTGCGAAGTCACCGGCACTCCGCCGGGGAGCCGCGCGGAAACGCCGCGTCTCGAACGAGCGAGACGACGGCGGGAGGGCTGCAAACACCGGGCCTCCGGCGGAATCGCCGTACGGTCCCCGGGCAATCGATCCCCTGCGATGCGAAAGTGAACCGCAGATGGCGGGGATTCACGCCTCGATCGGCATTGACGAAGTGTCGGCTCTCGAATCGATCTCGGGGCGCCGCGCGGCCTGGGGTGAATACCGCCCCGGGCGACGCTCACTCAGGCGCTTTGCCTCAGAACGGACCCCCCGCGCGGTCGAGCTCCTCGTGGAGCCGGCGCCGGGCCTCGTGCAGACGGGACCATACGGTGCCCTCGGGGATCGCCAGGATCTCGGCGATCTGCCTCGTCGCCAGGCGCTCGATCGCGGCCAGCGCCAGGACCGTGCGCTGGGCGGTACCGAGCCTGTCGAGCGCGCGCAGCAGGCGCTCGGCCGCCTCGCGCGCATCGATCGGATCATCACCGGCGGGGCTCGCGGGTTCGACCTCGAGCGGGGCCGCGCTGCGTCGCCGCCGCGATCTCGCCGCGATGGCCGATCTCAGGACGATGCGGTAGAGCCAGGTCTCCGGCCGCGCCTCGCCGCGAAACGACGACCGCGCGCGCAGGGCGGCCAACCAGGCGTCCTGCAGGGCGTCCTCGGCCTCGTCGTGGCGACCCGTGATGCGAAGGGCGAGCGCGAAGAGCCGCTCCTTCTCGGTCTCGAAGAGGGCCGCGATGTCGATGTCGTCGGCACTCACGCCTCGACCTCGCGCATCTCGAGTTCCAGCGGCCTCATGATGCAGGTCCGGTGGACGATCGCGGAGAGGGCGAAGGACGCGGCCAGGACGCCGCAGAGCGCCGGGTGGCGACCGATCAGCGCCAGCAGGATCAGGAAGACGGCGCCCGCCCAGAGCCCCGCGCTCTCGCCCTTCCAGCGCTTCCATTCGCGGCGCAGCGTCATCCGGTAGCGCTCGAGGTAGTCTCCCGAGGGATCCTCGATCCAGGTGATGCGCCGCACGAAGGCCCGCTCTTCCCGCCGGATCGCGAGGCCGCGAAGGAGGAACACCGCCGCGGCCAGGCCGCAGAGAAGACTCCGCAGAAGCCCCTCGCTCTCGAAGATCGCGCCGGCGGCCAGGGCGGCGAGCGCGACGTTGATCAGGAATCCGACCTGCCGTCGGAGGCGAAGCCGCAGGGTCTTCCGGCGGATGCGTCGCCAGTCCACCCGAGCCAGCTCCCGGCGTTCGAGGCCCAGGAGGAGGTCGAGTTCGGCGCGAACACGCTCGAGGTAGGCGCGTGCATCGGGATCGGATTCGAGCCGAAGACGGAGGTCCTCGGCCTCTTCGTCTCCGAGTTCGCCTCGCAAGGAGGCCTCGATCATGATTTCCGTGTCTCTTCGCATGTCGAGGACTTGGAGTGCGCGGATGATCCGACCTTCGGGAAAATCGGTCGGACGATCCGCGCCTTGTGCGCGAGACCGCCGAACGATGGGAGCAAAGACCCAATCCCGGCCGGGGGCGCCGCGGGACCGGGTCGGGGCAACTCACGCGCTCTCGCCCCTGGGCTCCGAGCCTCGGTGGGGGTCCGCTCCGAAAGGCCGGATCCCTGCGGGAGATAGTCCCCGCATCGTCGATCTTGCTGGCGAAATCGACCGTCGAACAGAGGGAAACGCGGAATGCCGCGCAGCCCGACGAGCGATGCGCCCTGATCGGAAGACGGGTCCGGATCGCGGTCCTCCGGCCGCAGTTCGCCCGGATGATCCGGCACGCCCCTTGCTCGACCCGGTCGTCGGCTCGAGCTGCGGCGCCGACCCGGTGTTGGTTCGAGCCTCGATCACCTCCCAAGGAAATCGATGTGCGAGACCCACCCATGAAGACTATCGAGACCCTCGCTCTCATCCTTCTCGTCCTGGCGGCAACGGCCTGTTCGGGCGGCGGTTCGAAGAGCGACAGCGGCGATCCCGCGCCGCCGGCGGCATCCATGGTATCCCCGACCTTCCGCGGCACCGTCTCGGTCAGCACGGCCGGCGGCGACTCCATCCGCCTCGACTGGCGTGATGCCGTCGATGACCTCACCGCGGTCGGCGACATCCGCTACCAGATCTTCCTGTCGGCGACGCCGATGGGCCACGACTTCAACGCACCGGTGCTGACCACGCCGGGCGGCGCGAACTCCGCGATCGTCGATGCGAGTCACTCGCCGCTCGTCCAGCCCGGCGCCCCCATCTTCGCGATCGTCCGCGCCCTCGACCACGAGGGCAACATGGACGACAACATGGTCGAGACCTTCGTCCAGGTGGCGCCGCTCGCCCAGGTCGCCTACGTCGAGCGACTGGTCGGCACCGCCACCGAGGTCGCGCTCGGCGTCCTCGGCGACGTCTCTCAGCCCTTCTACACGATCCAGGACGCCGTCGATGCGGTCGAGGCCGCAGGCGGAGGCATCGTCCTCGTACACGGCGAAGATCAACCGTCGGGCGCGCTCTGGGACGACGAGGTCGATCTGACCGACCCCACGGCGGGGATGGTCGAGGTGTTCGGCGGCTTCCCGCGCTTCAGCGCGTTGCCGACCGGCACCGTCGGCGGGGCCCTGCTGGCCCTGCGCGACCCCGCTCGCTACCTGACCCTCGTCACCGCCTCGGCGCTGACCGACGACGACGTCGTCCTCGTCGACAACATCGACGTGCCCACCGTCATCGACGGATTCGTCTTCGTCGGCAGCGAGGAATCGGCCGTGCACGGCGACCGTGCCGTGCTGCAGGTCAGCGGCTGCGGCTTCGTCGATAGCGGCAAGGCCGTCTTCGGCGCTCGCAGCGGCGTCGCGGTGATCACCGAGGGACTCGTCGGACCGGGTAGCGAGTTCCGTCTGATCGGCAGCACCTTCGACTACCGCCTTCAGACGGCATCCAGTGACGACGCGGCCTGGACCGGCGGTCTCGTCGGTCACCTCCGGGTGCAGAACTGCGACTTCTACGGCGTCGACTCTCCGGTCACGACTCGTGATCGCAACGGCACCTGGTTGCGGATCCCCGAGACGACCTCGGTGGCGATCTGGATGACCCACAACAGGGTCGTCGGAGCTTCCGATCCCATCGAGTTCGAGCTCCATGCCGCCGATCCCGCCTACGCGAGCCACTACCTGCTGCGCTTCGAGCGCAACGAGATGAACGATCTCTACTCGTCCGCCTTCAGGGCGGACGCGATCGGCGATGTCGGCATCGACGGTACCGCCACGCTCGCCTTCCGCGAGAACCTCATCGTCGGCCTGAGCGGCGACGGCTTCGAGATCGACATGTCCGATGCGTCGGCGTCATCCGGCGTGATCATCGACCTCGAGATCGCGCGGAACAGCATCCTCAACTCGAATTCGTCGAGCATCGACCTCGCCTACGTCGTGCGCGCCGACGGCAGCACCAGGATCAGGATCAACGAGAACGTGTTCGGCGCCTCGGAGAGCGAGGCGATCGATCTCTACGACGCCTCGGTTCCGGCCGACTCCGCCGACCAGGCCTTCCTCATCTTCGAGGCGAACGGCAACGTCTGCACGGGCGGAAGCGAGGGCCTGTACCTCGAGTTCAAGGTGGCGCCGGACGGGACGAGCGAGATCGACATCGTCGGCAACAGCGTCCTCTCGTCCTACGACTACGGCCT
Organism: Planctomycetota bacterium; assembly: GCA_041601735.1. Lineage (GTDB taxonomy): Bacteria > Planctomycetota > DRQF01 > JACKGY01. The sequence continues at coordinate 6,271 of JBFIHP010000106.1, forward strand.
CTACGTCGATCTGAACGGCTACATGGGCCTGGGCACGGGCAGCTATCCGACGCCGAACGGGCTCTTCAGCCTGAACATCGTCGGCAACGACATCCGGGGCAGCAGCGACGAGCCCTTCTACTTCGAGGACAGCCGGTCGGGCGACGACAGCCTGGCCGTCGGGCTCATCAGCGACAACGTCTTCGGCTTCTCGGGCGACCCCGGCTATGCCGCCGGCATGTACGGCGAGTTCTACGGGCCGAACGGCGCCTGGCTCATCCAGCGGAACTTCATGGGTTCCGGCGGCCAGGACTCCGAGCCCGCCCTCGCCATCTACGCGCCGCGCAGCTCCACGCCGACCGGCATCCGGCTCGAGAACAACGTCTTCGCGCTCGCTCACGGACCGGGACTCGAGGTCGAGACCTTCGGTCCGCGCAGCCAGATCGTGAACAACACGATCGCCTTCAACGGCGAGGACGGCGAGCTCGGCGTCGAGGCCAACGACGATCGCAGTCAGCTGCTCATCCAGAACTGCATCGTGAGTCACAGCGGCGGCGCCGACATCGATCCGGACCAGCTGGAATCCTGCTTCTCGCTGGTGCGCGACGCGATGCCGATCATGGGTTACGCCAATGCCACGGGCGAACCCAACTACCTCCTCGGCGGTGCGCAGTTCCTGCAGTTCCCGACCGACCCGATGTCGGTGATCGGCTCGGTGCTCGCGCTCGCGCCCGCCTCGACCTGCATCGATGCCGGAGACCCCGACCCCTTCATGAGCGACACGGACGGCAGTCGCTGCGACATGGGCGCCTACGGCGGACCCGGTGCGGGTGCGATCGGTCCGGTTTCGGGCCTCGTGAAGACGCCCCTCGTCTTCGTCGGCACCACTCCGAACGTCGATCTCTACAGCGGTGCGACCCTCCTCGACACGACGGCCGAGCTCGGCCTGGCCTTCAGTCGCCCGATCGACACCCTGACCACGAGCGCCATCAGCATCACGGTGAACGGCAGCGCGGTCCCGGGATCCTTCAGTTACGACCAGAGCGAACGACTCGTCTTCTTCCAGCCCACGACCGGTTTTGCCCAGGGCGGAACCAACATCGTCCGGGTGGACATCGGGGCGGGACTCGCCGCGGCCGATGGGCAAACGCTGCGCTACCCCAGGAGCTTCATCTTCGCCGTGCGTCCCGCGACGCCGCTCGTGAGCATCGAGCCCAACAGCGTCGATGACTCGAACATCGATGCGGCGGACATGGCGGCGGCGCAGATCCTCGGCTTCGGCCCGGGCCCGGGCGGCTTCGCCCTGACCGGGGAGCTCTACGACCCGCTCGACATCGACGTCTACGGCATCCAGCTCGATCCGGGCGATCGCATCATGGCGACGGTGCTCGAGGGGATGTCGGTGACGCCCGAAGGCCCCGGAAGCGCAGACGTCGTCGTCGATCTCTACCGCGCCGACGGGACGCTCGTTCACGGCGGCTACCCCAACATGTTCGATCGCGGACCCGGCGTCAGCCACGAGTGCTATCTGGACTACACGGTGGACATCGGAGGAGCCTACTTCCTGGTCGTTCGTGATTCGGGAAGCTCGGCCGCCATGCAGGCCTACGAGCTTCAGGCGGTGATCCGATGATCGGATACGGGCGCGACGGGGCCGGCGGACTGAGCCTGGCGATCCTCGTGGTCGTGGCGCTCGTGTTCGCGCTCCCCTTCGTCCTGGACCGATCCGGAGACGATCGTCTCGACGTCGATCGCGCCGCCCGATCCGATCCCTTCGAGCACTCCGGACCTCTCTCGCCCCGCCGCTTCGACGGCGGGGCGGGTCTCCCGCCCGAAGGCAGCCCGCGCGCGGGCGAAGTCGCCGATGCGACGCCTCCGACCGTCGATGCGGCGGTCGCTGAGAGCTTCCTCGGGTTGGTCGGCGAGATCGATCTGATCCTGAAGGAGCTGGAGACCCTGAAGGGCTCGAAGGCGGCGCGGC
>JBFIHP010000107.1:0-8218 GCA_041601735.1 Planctomycetota bacterium
ACCAGCGCGACCGCGACCGCGGACAGGCTCAGCTGACGGCGAGGCAGGCGCAGGAATCGAGCGTGAACGGCCATGCACGAGGCTCCGTAGACCGCGAGATCGTACACCTTGTCGCAGGGGATTGACAGGCGTGACGAAGGGAGCAAGCTGGCCTCGGCCCCTGAGCGAGCGAGCGACCATGAGCGACGAAGCCAATCCGATTCTCGTCCGACAGACCAGAGGACCACGCGTGGAGACGATGCACCGCGCGGCCTTCGCCATGGTGCGCGGTGACGAGGTCATTCACTCGGCGGGCGACATCGATGCGCCCGCGTTCATGCGGTCCGGCGCCAAGTTCTTCCAGGCGATCCCCTGCGTCCTCTCGGGCGCACCCGAGCGCTTCCATCTCGGTGATCGTGCGCTCGCCCTCGCCTGCGGCTCGCACAATGCCGAGCCCGAGCACGTGGCCATCGCGCGGCGCATGCTCGCGGCGGCCGGTCTCTCCGAGAGCGATCTCGCCTGCGGCCCGCATCCGCCCATGCACGCTCCGACCGCCGGTCGCATGGTGGCCGAGCAGATGAAGCCCACGCGCATCCACAACAACTGCTCGGGCAAGCACGCCGCGATGATCCTCGCCGCGATCGCACGAGGCGAGTCGCCGAAGGGCTACACCGATCCCGGTCATCCTCTCCAGCAGGAGATCGCCCGCGTCCTGCGGGTCTTCTCCGGTGCCGCCGAGAGCGAACTCGAGCTCGCGGTGGACGGCTGCGGCGCGCCCACCTTCATCCTCCCGCTCCGCCGCAGCGCCCGGGCCTTCGCCCGCTTCGGGTGCTCCGACGGGGGCCTGGACGGAGCGCTCGCCGCGGCCGCAGCGCGGCTCTGCGACGCCGTCACACGGCAACCCGACATGGTCGCCGGCGACGGACGGCTCTGCAGCGCGATCGCCCGGACGACCGGCGGTCGCATCCTGACCAAGGTCGGGGCGGACGGCTTCTACGGAGCCACCGTCCGGGACCGCGGCATCGGACTCGCGTTGCACATCGACGACGGCGCCACGCCGATCGCCGAGCGGCTCCTCGTCGAACTGCTGCGCCGGGCCGACTTCCTCACCGAGTCCGAGGTCGCCGATCTCGCGGCCTGGGCGACTCCGGTACGGCGCAACTGCGCCGGAGATCCGGTCGGCTCGTTCGACTTCGATCTGCCCGTGTTGGCGGTCTGATCGGCCCTCGCGGCCGATCCGGGCCGGACGCGGAGCTCCCGTCACGGTCCGAAGTCCCGATTCCGCTTCGGTTCCAGGCGGTCCTCGCCCGATAGTTCCGCTGGCGTCGCGGTCGTCGTCCGGCTTGATGCCGGGCGCAGGCGAGCTACATTGACCCGGTCGCCCCGGGGGCGACGCGAGCAGGAAGAGGAGGGGGCGCTGCCCCGAGGAGAACGAATCGCCATGATCGATCCCACCATCACGCCCGGCTACGACTGCGAGAAGGACGGCGACGACAAGAAGGCCCCGCAGGACCCGATGCTGGCCAAGCTCCTGGAGTCGCGGACCATCATCGCCTCCAAGGCGGTCGACGACGAGATGGCCAAGAGCATCATCGGCATGCTCTTCATGCTCGAGCAGGACGACGCCGCCAAGCCGATCACCATGATCGTCAATTCTCCGGGCGGCTCGGCCGATTCGGGCTTCGCGATCTACGACGCCATGCGCTTCGTCAAGTGCCCGGTGCGGACCATCGTCATGGGGCTCTGCGCCTCGGCCGGCGTCATGATCTTCCTCGGCGGCGACAAGGGCATGCGCTTCGCCACACCCAACTCGCGCTTCATGCTGCACCAGCCCTCCATGCGCACGATGGGCCAGGCGAGCGATCTGGAGATCGTCGCCAAGGAGATCGATCGGATGAAGGCGCAGTACAACCGCATCGTGTCCGAAGCCAGCGGCAAGTCGATCGAGGACGTCGATCACGCCGTCAGCCGCGACTTCTGGCTCACCGCCGAGGCGGCGGCCGACTACGGTCTCATCGACAGGGTCGTGACGGAACGCGGCGAGATCGACTGAGAGAACGGATTCCAGAGGGGAGGCGCGGCGATCCAGGGATCCGCCGCGCCTTCTTCGCGTTCCGGGTCGAACCCTGGCGAGGGGTGACGCCGATCAAACGCGGCGAGATCGACCGAGAGCGACGAATCCACTCCGGTGGGCGCGGTCATCGGCAAGATCGCCGCGCCCTCTTCACGTTCGCGCCGATTCCCCGGTCCCCGGGGCCGCTTTGGTCTTGGTGCCGGCGACCGGATACGATCTAATCCATCCTCCCGAGTCGTCACCGGAATCCCTGCTCCATGACCCATCGCTTCGGTCTCGTCGTCGTCATCGGAATGCTGCTCCTGCCGCTGCTCGCGGCCCAGGCTCCGGACCCGCGACTGACCGAGCGCAGCGCCGCGCTGCGCGAGGGCCTGGTCGAACTCTGCGACTGGTGCAAGGAGCAGGATCTCCTCCGCGAACGCCAGCGACTTCTCGAGCTGGTCCTCGTCTTCGCGCCGAACGACCGCAAGATCCGCGAGGCCGCGGGCTACGAGGCCATCACCAGCAAGCGTTGGCAGCGCCGGAAGGGCTTCCGGAATCCGCTGCGCACCAACCGCGAGGCCGTCCCCGAGTTCGAACGCCGGCTCGGGCTCGTCATCGACGAGATCTTCCTCCTCCTCGACGAGATCCCGACGGAGGGCGAGCCCGACCTGCCGCTCGCCGATCGGCGCGACGTCGTCGAGGCCCTGCTCGTGGTCCTGCCGCGGGAACCCCGTCTGCTGGAGGCGCTCGGCGAGAAGAAGAAGGGATCGCGCTGGTATCTCGAGGAGAGCCTGGCGGCGCGCGAGCGCCGAGCGCAGGTCCGCCGGCAGGCCGAACTCCTCTTCGCCGGTTCGGGCGAGCCCGCCAAGGTGCCGGTGCCCGATCCCGAGAACGCGGTCGACCTGCGCTGGAAGAGCGCGCGCCTTCTGCCCGGCGTCGAGGTCGTGGGGACCGTGAGCGACGACGAGATCGAGGAGGCGGCGCGGATCGCCTGGGCGAGCATCGGCTGGTTCCGCCTGGCGACGAGGCGCGAGGCGCCGCCGTTCCAGGACTTCCGCATCGTGCTGCTCCAGAGCGTCGAGGAGGCCAACCTCTATCTTCACTTCGATCGTCGCGTCGACGATGCCTCGCGCCGCTTCGCGGACGGGCTCACGAGCTTCTGGATCCCGAAGACGGCGACCGTGCTGATCTGGGCGCCCGACCGCGGCCTGCGCAAGGAGTGGGTCGCGCGGCAGACGACGGCGATGTTGCTCCTGAACGGTTTCGGCATCTCCACGCGGCAGGGCGCGGTCTACGAGGGCCTGGGGCTCTACCTCTCCCACAAGATCACGGGCCTGCGCTCGACCTGGTACGTGCGGCAGAGCCGCTACGACGAGAAGCGGGACGACCGCCTGGCGATCGACGACATCAAGAACCAGAAGAGCTGGCTCAAGCTCGCGAAGCGCCGGAGCCGCGCCAGGGCACCCGATTTTCGCCGGCTCCTCGCGCTCGAGGTGAACCAGATGGAGGTCGAGGATCTGGTCGGCGCCTACGCACTCGCCGCCTACCTCGTCGAGGGCGCGCCCGACCGCCTGGCGCCCTTCCTGGAGCGGCTCGGTCAGGGCATGAACTTCGAGTTCGCGGTTCGTGAGATCTGGGGTCTGGACGCCCTGGAACTGGGCACGCAGGTGGGGCGCTGGCTGAAGGAGAGCGTAGACGGCTGAAAGCAGGGACCCGGACGCCTTCGGGGTTTTCGTCCGGCCTGCCCAGGGCTACGATGGAGTCCTCCCCGACTACGGAAGAACCGCCATGACCGACGAAAGCAAGGAACCGAAGGACAGCATCGAAGCGCAGATCGAGGCCTCGCTCCAGAACCTCGGCGCCGAGGGCCGCGCCGCCGATGAGATCCGATCGGAGGACGAGGGTCCGGCGCGCAGGAAGGGCGTCGTCGTCGGCGTACGCGGCCGCGACGTCTTCGTCGAGCTCGGTCCGCGCCTGCAGGGCATCATCCAGCTCGCCGAGTTCGACCAGAAGCCCGAGGTCGGTGCCGAGTTCGAGTTCGACGTCGTCGGTGAGGAGGACGATCTGCTCATCCTCAGCCGGGGCGCGCTCCGCGAGGAGGCGAGCTGGCGCGATCTCGACGTCGGCAGCATGGTCAAGGCCAAGGTCGTCGGCCAGAACACGGGCGGTCTCGAGCTGAAGATCGGCCCGATGGCCGCCTTCATGCCCGCCTCGCAGGTCGCCCTGCACCATGTGGAGGATCTCGCCCAGTTCATCGGCCAGACCTTCAACGCCGAGGTGCTCGAGGTCGATCGCAAGCGGAAGCGCGTTCTCCTCTCGCGTCGCGCGCTGCTCAAGAAGCAGGCCGAGATCGAGCAGTCGAAGATCCGCAATACCCTGTCCGAAGGGCAGATCGTGCACGGCAAGGTCTCGAAGATCGAGAGCTTCGGCGCCTTCGTCGAGATCCGACCGGGGGTCGAGGGCCTGCTCCACATCTCCAACATGGCGCGGCGTCGCGTCGAGGATCCGAACGAGATCGTCAAGGTCGGCCAGGAACTCGACCTGAAGATCCTCGACATCAAGGAGGGCGGGAGGCGCATCGGTCTCGGCCTCAAGCAGCTCGAGCCCGATCCCTGGGACGAGGTGAGCGAGCGCTTTCCGCCCGAGACCGTCGTCACGGGCAAGGTCACGCGCACCACCAACTTCGGAGCCTTCGTCGAGCTGATGGAGGGCATCGAGGGCCTGGTCCACATCTCGCAGCTGGGCGGCGAGCGCGGACGGCCGGTGGGGGAGGTCGCGAAGTCCGGTCAGGAACTGACCGTTCGCGTCCAGAGCCTCGATCTCGAGCGCCGTCGCATCTCGCTGTCGCGCCTCGATCGGCGCGGCAACATAATCGGGACCGTGGACGAGGCCGAGGACGCCCTGCTCGACGAGGTCATGCGCAAGCCCGACAGCCGGGGCGGCGTCAACCTCGGCGACCTGCTCCGCAAGGCCCTCGAGGACTGAGAGGCGTCAGACGCGAAACCGCCGGTGAACGGCGGTTTCGTGCCAGACCTGCATGAACGAGGACGATCGTGCCCGCGGGAGGTCGCGGGCGGTCGCCGATCAGCGCCTCGAGGCGGACCGCGTCCGGCATCGGGGCGTCGGACGGCGGCGGTTTCGCGTCTGACGCCGGCTAGCCCTGGCCGCCGATGTAGTTGCGCAGGTGTTCCAGCTCGTCGCGGGTCTCCTTGAAGCGCTCACGCATCACGTCGCGCATCGAGAGGATGCCGCAGAGCCGGCCCTCGGCGATGATCGGGATGTGCCGGCAATGCCGGTCGCGCATCAGGCGGGCGACGCGGGTCAGGTCTTCCGAGGGATCGGCGACGACCAGGTCGCGCGTCATGACGTCGGCCACCTTCCGGTCGACCAGCGTCTTCGGATTCTCGGCCGCGGCCTTCATGCAGTCGCGTTCGCTGATGATCCCGACCACCTGGCCGCCCTCGTCGATGACCATCAGCGCGCCGATGTGCGAGGCGGTCATCGCCTGGATGGCCTCGTGGATGCTGGCCTGCGGGAGGATCTTCTTGACCTCGTTGTCCTTGTTGGCGAGTAGTTGCTCGATCTTCATACGGGGCTCCTCTGGACAAGTCATCAGGATACGCGCCCTAGCCTCTCCGCGCCACGTTCGGATCGGTTTTGCCGCTGGGTGATTATCCGGCTCATCGGGTATAAGGAGGCGACGGAGCGGACGAGGTCGATCCTCGGAGTCGGCGTCCCTCGCCTGCTCCGGTGGCGCGATCTCGGCGGAAAGGATTCATGCTCTTGCGCACGGCATTCGCCATCCTCGTTCTCCAGGTCTCGCTTTCAGCGCAGTCCGCCGCGCCGATCCCGCCGATCGCTGCCGGGCGTCTCTTCGAGGCTCTGGACGATCTCGACCTGGCCGCGCTCGAGGGGCAGGACCTCGATCATCTCCATCGCCTGATGAAGAAGGGGCGTATCCGCGAGCCGGCCGCCTTCAGCGGTGCCGCGGTCGTACCCTTCGAGGACGGCTTCGGTCGCACGACGCGGGTCTACCTCCGCGTTCCGAAGAAGCCGAGGGCCCTGCTGGTGCTCCTGCACGGCCTCGGCGGCAACGAACGCCAGCTCGCGGGGGCCGTGAGCGAAGACCTGCTGGAGCGCGAAGGCATCATCGTGCTCGCGCCCTGCGCCCAGCCTCTACCCCCGGATCATCCGAACAGCGACGTCGGGCTTCTCGACAAGCTCCAGCCGCACTGGTGGTCCTACGACGAACGGGGGATCGTGATGTCGGCGATCCTGAGCGTCGCCCGTCTCTACGAGTTCGATCGTGATCGCGTCTATCTGAGCGGCCACAGCATGGGTGGCTTCGGCGCCTGGAACCTCGGCCTCCGTTTCGCCGACCGCCTCGCCGCGGCCGCGCCGATGTCGGGCGGGATCTCCCGGCGTGAGTACGTCGGCTCGAAGCCGCACCGTCGCTACCACCTCCTGCTCGACAATGCCGTCCACCTGCCGCTCTTCTTCGCCCACGGCGATCAGGACGGGCTGGTGCCGGTCGAGTTCGAACGCCGGCTTCATGCCGGGCTGCTCGAGCGGGAGATCCCCCACACCTACGTCGAGCTGAAGGGCGCCGGCCATCTGATCGACCTCGGCGATCGGGGTCCGGTGATGCCGAAGCTCTCGGAGTTCATCCTGAAGGCGAAGCGAGACCCGCATCCGCGACGGATCGTCCATCGCGTGATCGAGGACCGCCCCTCGCGCTCCTTCTGGATCCGCATCGACTCGATCTGGGCTTCGACCGGCAAGATCGAGGCGCAGGTCGATGAGGAGAACGGCATCGAGCTGCGCTGCTCCGGCGTCGATCGCTTCACCGTCTTCCTCGACGAGGCCCTGATCGACCTCGAGAGACCCGTTCGACTGCGGGTGAACGGCAAGCTCCTCCACGAGGGCAAGGTGGAGCCGGATCTCGAGACCCTCCTCGAGAGCTGGCGGGAGCGCGAGGACCCCGCCTTCGTCCATCGCGCGGCCCTGAGGTTCAAGGCGCCCTGAGCGAGGATGGGAGCGCTCGCGAGCGCCGGCGGGCGGCAATCGGGACCGGTCGGTACGTGGTTTGCGCGGATTCCCGGGATCTGGCGAAAGGACCGGACATGTTCTCGATGGAGCGGATCGTCGTCGGCATCGACTTCAGCGACTCCTCCTGTGCAGCCGCGCTCTGGTTGTCCGAGCACTTCGGGCCGCGGAGCCGCCTCGACCTCGTCCATGCCCTCGACGCTCGCCGCCCGCCCGCCTTCCTCTTGCGTGCCTTTCCCCATCTCGACCAGACCCTCGAGACCCTGGCCCGCGGCGCGCAGGAGCGGCTCTCCGACGTCGCGAGGTCGCTCGACCCCCGGCGCCCGGGAACGATCCTCGAGCCGGAGGGGGCCCCCGCCGACGCCCTGATCGCCGTGGCGGCGCGCATCGAGGCCGATCTCATCGCGGTCGCCGATCACGGCCGACGCAAGGGCCTCGGCGCCCTGATCGGCTCGGTTCCGGAGCGGCTCGCGCGGGAGGCCGATCTTCCGGTCCTCGTCGTCCGCGGTCGCCCGGCTCGCGCGCCGAAGAAGATCCTCGTGGCCCTCGCCGATTCACCCGAGGCCGCCGAGGCCCTCGACTGGGCGCGCTACCTGGCCGAGCTGCATCGCGCGCGGCTCCTGGTGCTGCACGTCGAGAGCTCCTGGTACGCCGATCAGGTTCGACTACACCTCAACGAGCGCGAGGGCGACAAGCTCGCGGCCGCCCAGCGCGAGCAGGGCCGGGTCTGGCTCGAGGGACTCATCAAGCACCACCGCCTCGAGACCGTCGAGCACAGGACCAGCGTGCGGAGCGGGCAGCCGGGCGTCGCGATCCTGCATGCCGAGGCCGAGATCGATGCCGATCTCACCATCTGCGGCCTGCGAGCCGCGGGGCGCGCGAGCCCCTTCCTCGGGAGCGTCGCGCGCTTCGTCCTGCAGAAGGGACGCGCGTCCTTCCTCGGCGTGCCGCGGCCTCAGCCGTCGATGAAGTCCACCGACAGCGACACGATCTCCGGCGTCGGCGAGGCGCCCTCGTAGAGCCGGCGGAAGAGCTTCGCCTCCTCGGCCTCGATCTCGTCGAGGCCGCTCACCCAATGCGGCGGGATCGGCTGGTAGAAGAGCCTCGTCACGACGCGCAGGCGCTCGGCACCGCCCG
>JBFIHP010000108.1:0-8215 GCA_041601735.1 Planctomycetota bacterium
GACGCCCTTCACGGTGACCTCGATACGCGCGCCGATCCAGGCGGGATAGGGACTCGGGTCGGGCGCGACGACCAGCCAGCGATCGGCACGGCCGCCCTCGTAGCGGAGCAGGAGCGGCGGCTCGTCGATCCTGGTGAAGAGGAGGTCGGGGTCGAGGTCGCCGTCGAGGTCGCCCCAGGCCAGGCCGCGAAACGAGCCGGCGACGAGGAAGTCGGCTCCGGCGACGGGGGAGGAGTCGATGAACCGCCCCCCCTCGTTGAGCAGGAGCTGGTTCTGCTGGCGGTAGGTTCCGCCCTCCGCGACCTCGGCGACCTGCGGATAGATGTGGCCGTTGGCCACCAGGATGTCCTGGTCGCCGTCCTGATCGAAGTCGAGAGCGACCGTCCCCCAGGACAGCGGAGCGAAGGTGGCCTTGCCCACTCCGCTGCGCCAGGAGACGTCGGAGAAGAACAGGCCGGGCTCGCCCCGGTAGAGGGTCGAGGCATCCTGGGCGAAGTGGGTGACGAAGACGTCCAGGATGCCGTCGCCGTCGAAGTCGGCGGTCTCGACTCCCATCCCGGCCTGGGCCGCACCGTTCTCGTTGAAGGCGGAACCGCTGACGACGCCGATCTCCTCGAACTGTCCGGTCCCGTCGTTGCGATAGAGGTAGTTCGGGTTGGAGTCGTTCGCGACGTAGACGTCCAGGTCGCCATCGACGTCGAAGTCGGCGGCGAGCACGCCGAGGCCGAAGCCGCGGCCGACGTCCGTCAAACCGACCTCGTCGGTGACCTCGTCGAAGCTGCCGTCGCCCCGATTGCGGTAGTAACGGTCCTCTCCGCCCTCGAGGCCGAAGGGCCCGACCATGACCTGCGCCTGGCTGCGGTAGAGCAGCGTGCGCTGCGCGCGCAGGACGTCGTCCATGGTGGCGGAGACGTAGTTGGCGAGGTAGAGGTCGAGGTCGCCGTCGCCGTCGGCGTCGAAGAAGGCGGCGCCTCCGCCCCAGCCATCATCGGCGACGCCGGCGGGTCCCGCGACCTCCTCGAAGGTCCCGTCTCCGAGATTCCGGAACAGCTGGTTGCGGCCGAAGCAGGCGACGAAGAGGTCGAGGTCGCCGTCGTCGTCGATGTCGCCCGCCGCGACGGCGCTGCCCCAGGCGCCGTTCCCCGTGAGGCCGGCGGCCTCGGCCCGCTCCTCGAAGCTCCCGTCACCGCGGTTGCGGTAGAAGGCGTAGGAACCCCTGACGAGGACCGATCGCGTGGACTGCTCGTTGCGCTCGTCGCTGAGCATCCAGCCGTTCAGCACGAAGAGATCGTCGCGGCCGTCGCCGTCGAGGTCGATGAAGGCCGCGCCGCTGCCGGTGGACTCGAGCAGGTGGTCCTTGGTCCGGGAACCGCAATGGGTGACGACGTCGATGCCGGCGGCGGGGCCGACCGCGACCCAGCGCCGCGCTTCCGGCTTCGCCTCCGGGCTCGGGCGCGCGGTATCCTCGGCCTCGCCGCATCCCCCGGCCAGGAGGGCCAGGGAGAGCACGAGGCCGAGGACCGCCCTGGACTCGGTCATTCGATCAGGCCCTGGGCCATCGCCGCGAACTCCTCGTGGATGGCGGTGATCTGCGCCTCGTCGGCGCCGCCTCTCGCGAGCTGGGCGCAGCGCTTGGCCAGATCGAGCGCGCCCCGCTTGTGCTTCTTCGTGACGACGACGTAGCCCTTGTCGTAGAGCTCCTCCGAGCCGCTGTCGTCCGCGTGATGGTGGTGATGGTGGCCGCCCTGGAGCAGGCGGTTGCGGACCGGCTCGATGATCGCCCCGCCCTCGGTCGCGAACTCCCCGATGTGACGCGCCGCGCGTTGCAGCTCGGCGGCGCGCGCGCCCGCCTCCGCAGTCTTGGCATCGGCCAGGGCGTCGAAGACGAGATCGCGTTCGACCTTCAGGATGGCCATGATCACGGCCTTCTCGGTGCGCTTGTTGGCGAGGATCGAGTCCGCGAGGCCGCCGTAGACGCCGGCGAGTCCGACGATGGCCGTATCCGAGGCGACGGGCGCGGGGGCGACCGAGGCGGGCTGCGAGACGAAGAGGGAGAGGGCTCCCAGCGTGATGCAGGCAAGGGCGAGCTTCATGGCGGCGGCTCCAGTTCATGGGGTGAGGAAGTCGGCAACCCGATTGCAGCGACGCTGAGTCGCGCGGTCGCATCCGAGTGGCTTTCGCCCGGCGGCGCTTCGCATACGGAAGACCCCGGAGGGTTCGGTAGGGCCGCGGCCCGCCGCAGCGGCGGCGCGGCTCACGCGCAGTATACACCGCCTTCGTCGGAGCATTGCCTTCGGACGTCGTCCCGGGGGTTCACCGGAGGGGGGCAGGATGTCGCAGCACGCGGCGGACCATGTGCGCCTTTCTAGAGGCTCGAGTCAGGGGGTCCGCGGCCGGGGTCCGGGACCCTCGCATGTCATCTCCCGGATTGCGGGAAGGAGCAGCCGTCGGCGAAGGCGGCCGTCAAGAAGGCGGCCCCTCGGCGGAGGTCGCAGTCCGTCGGCCGAGCAGGAACCAGGTTCGCATGGCGCCCTTGCCCTTCACGTCGATCTCGCCGCGGGCCTCGAACTCGTAGTCGTCGCGGAGAGCCTCGAAGACCTCCTCGTTGACCTGGATGCGGCCGGGCGTCCCGTGCGACTCGAGACGACTCGCGGTGTTCACGGCGTCGCCCCAGAGGTCGTAGATGAACTTCTTCCGGCCGATGACGCCGGCGACGACGGGGCCGCGGGCGATGCCGACGCGGATGCCCAGGGGCGTTCCCGTCGGGGAGGGGATCGAGTTGATGATGGGGAGGAGGTCGAGCGCCATCTCGGCCATCGCGGCGGTGTGCCCGGGACGCGGCTCGGGGATGCCGCCGGCGACCATGTAGGCGTCGCCGATGGTCTTGATCTTCTCGAGGCCGTGCTGCTCGGCGAGCGCGTCGAACTCCTTGAAGATGCGATCCATCAGCGCGACGAGCTCGTCGGGAGGGAGCTTGGCCGAGAGCGGCGTGAAGCCCACCAGGTCGGCGAACATCACCGTGACCTCGTCGAAGGCATCGGCGATGGAACCCGGGCTCGCCTTCAGCCGGAGCGCGATGGGCTCGGGGAGGATGTTCAGGAGCAGGGATTCGGCGCGCGCCTGCTCCTCGACGATGCGATCCTCGGCGCGGTCGGTGGTCTCGCGCATGGTCCAGGCGACGACGAGCGTGAGCAGGGCCGCCCCCGCCGTGACCAGCACGTCCACGTTCACGAGCTTGTCGGGCCGCGTGATCGGGAGCCAGGGCTCGACGTTCCAGCGCATCCAGATGGCCGCGCCGAGTCCGAGCAGTCCCAGGACGGTGCCGATCCACATCGCGCGACGCTGTCGGCGCGGGAAGATCGCGAAGCAGGCACCGATGATCGGGAGGAAGAAGAGGTGCGCCGGGGCGCCGGAGCCGAAGTAACGCGAGAGGAACAGGCAGAAGACGAGCGACCAGCCGATGAGCGCGTTGCGACCGGCCGTCGGCATCCCGCGAGAGTCGAGCCAGAGGGGCAGGAAAAAGGGCATCGACATCGCGAAACGCAAGAAGCAGAGACCGATCTTCCGTTCGGCCGGGACGTCGAGGATCACGATCAGTCGAATCTCGACCAGAGCGAAGAGCAGCGAGACGATCGCCGCCGCGACGGCGGCCTTGTTGGCGAAGCGGACGTGCTTCGCTTCGGACGGCGGCATCGTCTCGTGGACGCCGATGTTGGCGAGGATGTCGATGCGGCGTCCGAGAGACTCCAGGATCATGCGCGCTCCATCCGCCTCAGCGCCCGGCGGCGACGTCGGCGCGATACTCCTCGAGGACCTCTCTCATGATCGTGATGTCGGACTCGAAGGTCTCGGGCAGGAGCGGGCCGAAGGAGAAGCGGAAGAAGGAGTCGTAGGGCGAGACGTAGGACGGGTTCTTGTCGTGAGGACGGGCCATGTCGCAGTCGAAGCCCTCGAGGATCGCCGCGCCGCGCTTGAACAGGCGCCGGTTCAGCTCTCCGGCGTTCAGGCCCTCCGGGAGCTCCAGCCAGTGGTAGAAGCCGCCGTCGCCGGTGTGGAGGGAGAGGCCCATGTCCTCGAAGGCCTTGCCGTAGCGGGCCCGCTGCATGCCGTAGTGCGTCGCCACGGCCTCGCGGGCCCGGGCCACGCGCTTCGGCTCGAGAAGCTCGGCTGCGTAGAGCTGTGAAGGATGGCTCACGCCGCCCATGCCGAAGCTCGAGAAGTTCGACATGGTCTCGACGTTCTTGCGGCTGGCGATGATCCAGCCGATCCGGATGCCGGGGCACTGCAGTCCCTTGGTACAGGCACCCGCGAGGAAGACGTTGCTGTCGTCGAGGTCCTTCACGTAGGCGATGCCGCTCACGCCTCTGGACTCGTGGAACATCTCGTAGGCCTCGTCGAGGAGGATCCCGTTGCCGGGCTGCTCGGCCATCGCCACGAGTTCCTCGAGCTCCGCGCCGCAGCGCACGTGCCCGGTCGGATTCCCCGGGTTCGAGATCACCGCCAGGATGTGCGTCTTCGCGTTGAGACCGGCACGATCGAAGTAGGCCGAATTCGGCGGATGGAAGCCGTTCTCACGGGTGAAGGGGACGACCCGCCAGTTCACCCGGGCCTGGGTCAGGATGTCGAGATAGGCCGGCCATTCGACGTTGCCGATCCGGATCTCGATGTGCTTCTTCAGGAAGGCCAGCGCCGTGAAGATGCCCGGCCGTCCGCCGGCGAAGACCATCACGTTCTCGGGGGTGATGCTCGAGCCGTAGAAGCCGTTGTAGTGCTCGACGATCGCCTCGCGAAGGCGGGGGTGGCCCCATGCCTTGGGGTAGAAGCGGTCCTCCCAGGTCACCTCGACGCTGCTCGGCAGCTCGGGGCCGCCGGGAAGCGGCGTCGTCAGCGGGAAACCCTGCGACCAGGGATGAGTCCCCTCGGTGCCCATGAACCGGCCGAAGCTGTCCCGGAAGGCGTAGAGGGTCTCGTAGATGCCCATCGGCGGGCAGTCGTCGGACAGGAAGGAATCGCGTTGCATGGCTCGGGTCGGCTGAACTGGAGATGCGGCCTCGCTCGAGGTCACGAGAGCGGCCTCGTGGGTGATGTTCGGGGTCGTCGAATTCGGACCCGATCGGGCGAGCCGGGCGAGGGTACCTGATGAGAAGATCCCTGTCGAGAGGCGGAACAGTGCCGTTCCCGAGGTCCCTGTGCAGGCTTCCCGATGGTCACCATTCAGGCGAGGCGAGTCGGCCGGATCGATTCGAGGGCCGGCTGCCCGGCCACGAGAGCTCGTCCGGACATCAGTGGATATCGCAGAGGAGGACCTCGCGAGGGCAGCGGAAGCGGATGGGAAGAGTGTCTGCGCAGCCTCGACTGACCAGCATCGTCGTCGAGCCCTCGGTAAAGCGGGGGCCATTCCAGCGGTAGAACCAGGCAGCCGGGAAGTCGCGCCCGCGGTGTCGGGCCAGAACGATCTGACCGCCATGGAGGTGCCCTGCGAGAACGAGGTCATGAGCGGCGATCCGCGCCGCATCGAACACCGCAGGATCGTGGGCGCAGAGAATCCGATAGCGGCCCCGGTTCTCCAGGCAGCGCTGCGGAGCTGCGTGGAGCTGAATGCCCTCGATCGTCAGCGGAGTCTCCGAAAGCCAATGCCCACCCGCCGCCTCAACGCTCGCACGAACGCGCTCGATGCCGGCGAGCATGTCGTGATTCCCGGGGACGGCAACGAGCGGCGCCCACAGCGCGAGCTGGTTGAGGGTGTGTTCGAGAGCTCTCAGGCCTCGCGCGGAGTCGACGAGATCTCCGCCGAGAACCAGCACATCGGGACGCTCGCGAATCACGATGCGCAGAAGATCTCGGCCAGCCGAACGTGCTGCGTATGCGCCCAGGTGGAGGTCGCTTGCATAAAGGAGACGAACCCGACGCCCCGGAGTCCTCGAGCTGACGCGCAGGCATCGAACGCCGAGTTCGGCACGAGCGCCGATGTCCAGCAGCGGCGCGGCACCTCCATTCCGCTTCTTGAGATCGTCATACCAGATCGCGATCGCGGCGCAGCCCCGGAGCCATGGTCGGATCAGCCCTTGCCCGTGCAGCCCGCCGAAGAGCATCGTCCCGGCGATAGGCATGACCGTCGCCATGATCCGTGCCGTCCCGCCTGCGCGTCGGACCAGGGCCGGCATGGCTCGTCGCCCGCGTGGCCCGAAGTCCGCCAGCAAGGGTACGAGGAAGACCGACCGAGCCTCGGCGACGTAAAAGCCCACGACCGCGGCCGGTGTCGCGAACCAGGGGCTGAGCGACCAGGCCAGAAGTCCCGAGATCGCGCCGATCGCAAGGCAGACGCCGTACTTCAGCCACCCGGCCACGGCGAATCGGGAGTGCGATCCTCGCGGCCTTCGACCTTGATGGCGTCCGAGGGCGGTGGCCATCCAGCGTCCGCCCGAGCCGAAGCCGCGACACCTGGCCCCCTCGGCAACGAGGTCACGATTGGATTCGAGGAGAGCTTCCGCCCGTGCCAAGAGCCGCCGCCATTGCGGTTCCTCAGACACGGACGAAGATCCAGTGCATCCAGGCCGCCCAGGCGGTGCCGTTGCCGAAGACGAGCACACGGTGAAGCATCTTCTCGTAGAGCGTGCACTTCTTGCGATGGAAGACGAACTCGTCGTAGCAGATCATCCCGGTGGTGAACAGCAGGGTGATGATGATCGGCAACAGCAGCGCTTCCGGTCTCTTCATCACGCTCGCGGCCATCATCAGCAAGAACAGAGGAGCACCGCCCAGGCCGAGAGCGATCAGTTCGCCGTTCCGTTCCCTCGCGCCAACCAACCGCCGGCCGGTCACGTGATATCGCCAGTCGAGGTAGCCGCAGATCGTGGCTGCGATGCCCGAGAATCCGATCAGCCACAGTTCCCAGGGCAGGGTCGCCGCATTGCCGAGGTCGGGGAAGCCCGGTCTTCCCGAAACGACGAGCAGACCGACGACGAAACCCAGGCCTGGCAGGGCGAGCGAGCCCAACCCGAGGATCGAGTCGCGGAGGGGGATGATGTTCCGTTCTCGAGTGGCAGCCACGGATGGAATCGACATGCGTCTTCTCCTTGTTGATGTCTTGCCTGCATTTCCGAAGGAAAGAACTTTACAGTACAAAGCTAACCCACGGTTCGAAGGGAGTCCAGCCCGTACTTGCCTCTCATCCGGGTTCTGCTCGAGCACGATCAACTCGGCGGCAAGAGCCAGTCGCACCTTCGGGTTCTGGATCGGGTCAGAGCCCGCTGTTGTGACGACGGCGCGCGCTGCGCCGTGGGTATACCTCTCCTGCCGCGCGGAGGATTCTGCGTGAACCCTGATTTCGCCGCGATCAGCGCACCGAGACAGCCAGGACTCGAGCTTCCCGCCGCTGCCCCTTGTCGGCCCGCGATCCGGAGCCGCCTCGACGTGGAGGTGAGCGACCCTTGGTCGGAGGAATGGCCCCGTGATCAGGCTTCGGACCCGGGAGATCACTTGGTCGCGCGGCTATCGAGTTCAATGGATCGGATCAGCGCGGGCGGGCCCAGTCGGGGAAGGTCTGGAGGCTGATGCCGAGCGTGGCCTCGCCGAGGAGCCAGGTGACGGCCGTGATCAGCAGGATGCCGATCAGGTTCAGGACGAGGCCGGTCCTGGCCATCTCGGCCACCCGGATCTTGCCGCTGCCGAAGGTGATCGCGTTCGGGGGAGTCGCCACGGGCAGCATGAAGGCGCAGGAGCAGGAGATCGTGGCGGGTACCATGAGCAGGAGCGGGTGCAGACCCAGCGTGACCGCCATGGCCGCCAGGATCGGGAGGAGCATCTCCACCGTGGCCGTGTTCGAGGTGAGCTCGGTGAGGAAGGTGAGCGCGGCGCAGATGAGAAGCACCATGAGGATCGGGTGCAGATCGGAGAAGCCCTCGAGGCTCGCGCCGATCCACATCGAGAGTCCCGACTCCTTGAAACCGGAGGCCAGCGCGAAGCCGCCGCCGAAGAGCAGGATCAGGCCCCAGGGGAGGGCCTTCGCCGTCGGCCAGTCGAGAACCGTTCCGCCACCGGCGCTCCGCGACGGGACGAGGAAGAGGATCAGCGCCATCGCGATCGCGACCGTCCCGTCGTTCAGGTAGGTCGCCTTCGGAAAGAGATTCGCCCAGCCCGGCAACCGGAACGCGCCGATGACCAGCTCGGCCCGGACGAGCCAGAGACAGACCCGCGCGACGAAGACGACCAGCAC
>JBFIHP010000109.1:0-8188 GCA_041601735.1 Planctomycetota bacterium
CTCGGTCCTCGACGGACCGCGACCGGTCTGGGTGGTTTCGCGATGACCGAGCCCAGCATCGATCTCTCGGTGATCATCACCAGCTACAACACCCGCGACTACCTGCGGGAATGCCTGGACTCCGTGCTCGCCTCCGAGGGGGTCACGGACCTGGAGGTCTGGGTGGTGGACAACGACTCCGGCGACGGGAGTCCGGAGATGGTCCGGGCCGAATTCCCCGAGGTCCGGCTCCTGGTCAACGCCGAGAACCTCGGCTTCGCCCGGGCGAACAACCTGGCCCTCTCGAGGAGTCGAGGGCGCTACGTCCTCCTCCTCAATCCCGACACGCGTCTCCGCTCCGGCACCCTCGCCGAGATGGTGGAGGTCATGGAGGGGCGGCCGGACGTGGGGCTCGCCGGCATCAAACTCCTTCGCGAGGACGGCGCGATGGACCTCGCCTGTCGCCGCGGGTTTCCGACCCCCTGGAATTCGCTCGGCCGCTTCCTCCACCTCGACCGGCTCTTCCCGAACAGCCGGCTCTTCGGCGGCTACAACCTGACCTTCGCCGACCCGGACGGCGAGTACGAGGTCGATGCGATCGTCGGCGCCTTCATGTTCTTCCGCCGTGAGGTTCTCGAGGAGGTCGGGATGCTCGACGAGAACTTCTTCATGTTCGGGGAGGACCTGGACTGGTGCTATCGCGTCAGGGCGAGCGACTGGAAGGTCCTCTATCTGGGCTCCAAGGAGATCCTGCACATCAAGGGTGCGAGCGTCCGGCAGAATCAGGGCCAGATGAACTCGCACTTCCACCGGGCGATGCTGATCTTCCACAAGAAGCACCTGGAGCAGCGCTACCCCTTCTTCGTGAACTGGCTGGTCTCCTGCGGCATCGGCCTGCGCTGGCTGGCCAAGTCGCTTCACATCCGCCTCAAGCGTCGGCCGCGCGTCTCGCGCCCGGAATGATGCGATCCGGTGACAAGCCAGCCCTCGGCCGGGTATACTCCCCCGAGCCTGTTAGCGAGGATATCGATGCCTGAACCCGTCATCCGCTTCTTCGGCAAGAGTGACGTCGGACGGAAGCGCGATCACAACGAGGACCGCTTCTACTTCTCCGAGATCCACAACTACGCCATCCTCGCCGACGGCATGGGCGGGCGGCACTTCGGCGAGGTCGCGGCCGAGATGACGGTCGAGACCGTGAAGGAGAAGTTCGAGAGCTACTTCCCCAGTTCGGTGGCGGAGATCCGGGGCAGCGACCAGGGCCAGGCCATCGACATGGTGACCTGCATGCTCGACGAGTGGATCCGGGACGCGAACTTCAAGGTCTGGGATCGCGGGCAGAAGGACGAGCGCTTCCGGGAGATGGGCACCACGGTGGCCATGGTCTACGCCCTGCCCAGCTTCGTGGTCATCGCGCACATCGGCGACAGCCGCGTCTATCACCTGCACGAGCATCGGCTGGCGCAGGTCACCATCGACCACTCCTTCGTCAACAGCCAGGTCGCGACCGGGGCGATGACCGCCGAGGAAGCCCAGTCGAGTTCGCAGAAGAACATCATCACACGCGCCATCGGCACCCACCGGACCGTCAAGCCCGAGTTCAAGGTCGTGCGCGTGGCGCGGGGCGACCGCATCCTCCTCTGCAGCGACGGGCTCTCGGACATGCTCGGTGACGACCGGATCACGGCCCTGCTGGAGCAGATGAAGAAGGGCGACCAGATCCTCGACGACCTGATCGAGGCCGCCAACGAGGCCGGCGGCAAGGACAACATCACCGTGATCCTCGTCGACTACATGGACTGAGCCGCTCGCGGCTCCGCGTCACTTCCTCCGGAAGACCCGCTCGCCGCCGATGTAGGTCGCCAGCACCTTCGCATCCCGCAACTCGCCGTCCGCGCAGGTCCTCAGATCGCGATCGAGGAGGATGAAGTCGGCGAGCAGCCCCGGCGCGAGCCTTCCCTTGAGGTTCTCCTCGAAGGCCGCGTAGGCGCCGGCGGTCGTGTAGCTCGCGAGGGCCTCCATCCGGCTCATGCACTGCTCCGGGAAGAAGCCGCCCTCGGGCAGGCCGTCCTTGTCGCGACGCGTGACCGAGGCGTAGAGGGAGTCGAAGGGCGAGATCGACTCCACCGGCGCGTCGGTTCCGTTGCAGATCACCGCGCCGCTGCGCAGCAGGGAACGCCAGGGATAGGCGCCGACCTCGGCGCGCTTCGCCGCGATGCGACGGGGCACCCAGGCCATGTCGGAGGTGCAGTGGACGCCCTGCATGGCGGCGATGACGCCGAGTTCGGCGAAGCGCGGGATGTCGTCGCCGTGGATGATCTGGGCGTGTTCGATGCGGAAGCGCAGGTTTCGGCGCGCAGGATGCGCCGCGAAGAGATCGGCCCAGACATCCAGGATCATCCGGTTGGCGCGATCGCCGATCGCGTGCACGCAGGCCTGATAGCCGTTCTCGATCGCCAGCTCGCTGATCGCACGGAGCTCTTCGGCCGCCGTGATGAGGAGGCCCTTGTGTCCGGGGCGGTCCGAGTAGTCTTCGATGAGGGCCGCGCCGCGCGAGCCGAGTGCGCCGTCGGCGTAGATCTTCCAGGCGCGCAGGGTCAGTCGGTGGTCGAAGGCACCGACCATCGGGGGCTCCGCGACCAGCATCTTGGCGGTTTCGAGATCGGGGACGCCGGCCATGGCGTAGACCCGCAGCTTGAAACGTCCCTGGGTCATCAGCTTGGCGAGCATGAGCCCGCCGCCGGGCGCGAGGCCCGCGTCGTGGAAGCTCGTGATGCCCTGTTCGAAGCAGGCCTGCTGGGCGAGGAGCAGCGAGGCCTCGAGGTCGGCACGATCGACGGCCGGTGCCTTGGCCTGGATCAGATCCTCGGCGCGATCGACGAAGACGCCGCTGGGTTCGCCGTCCTCTCTGCGGATGATCTCGCCGCCGTCCGGGTCCGGCGTGTCGCGGGTGACACCGGCGATCATCATCGCGCGCGCGTTCGCGAGCAGAGCGTGCCCGTCCACGCGGACCAGGATCACGGGGTGATTCGGAACGGCCTCGCTGAGCGCGGCGTGATCGGGGAACTCCTGCTCCGGCCAGAGATTCTGATCCCAGCCTCGGCCGATGATCCAGGCATCCTTCGGACGCTCCGCCGCCGCCGATTTCACCCGGGCCACGAGTTCGTCGTAGCTCGTGAGTCCCTTGAGGTCGAGGTTGCGGAGCGCCGCGCCGAGGCCGGCGAGATGCGCGTGGGACTCGATGAAGCCCGGCATCAGGAAGGCGCCCTCGGCATCGACGACGCGCGTCTTCTCGCCGGCGAGGGCGCGGATCTCCTCCTCCTCACCCAGGGCGAGGATACGGCCGTCGCGAACGGCCAGCGCCTCGGGCTCGCGGTAGCGGACGTCCATCGTCTCGATCCGGGCACCCACGACGATGAGGTCGGGACTCTGGGCCGGGGCCCCGAGCGCCGAGAGGAGCAGCAGAAGAAAGCCGATCGGGGCTTTGATAGACATGATTCGTCCTCGTGACCTTTTCCTGAACCCTTCCCGTCCGGGCTCGTTTCCGCGAGACAGGAGTATCGACGTGACCGAAGCCCGTAGCAAGGCCGACCAGCTGATGCGCAAGGCCTCCGAGGCCTTCGCCCGGCAGAAGCTCCAGAAGGCCTACCGGGCCTATGGCGATGCGCTCGGGGCCTATGCCGAGGACCCGGAATCGCCGCGTGAGCGCATCGCCCTGGCCCACTATACGCGCGCCATGCTCATCCTGGCGGGTGACGCCACCGGGCAGGTCGCCACCGACCTCGACGCGGGCGATCGCCTCTGCGCCGAGAGCCGCGACTTCCTCGAGAAGGAGCGCTTCGCCGCGCTCTTCCGCTACGCGCGCGCCTGCTGGCGGCGCCAGAACGACGCCCTCCAGGAGGCTCAGGCTCTCCTGGGCGAGGCCCGCGAGGTCCTCGAGCGCCGCGGTCGCCCCCACGACCTCTTCGAACTCGAGCGCGAGCAGGTTCGGCTCGCCACCGAGCGTCGCGAGTACGAGGTCGCGGAGGCCGCGGCTCGCCGCGCCGCCGATCACGCGCAGTCCCCGAAGATGGTCGTCATGGCCAGGCTCCTGGTGGCCGGTGTCCACGAGGCCCGCGCGGACTGGCCCGGCATGCTGGAGGTGCTCGAGAAGGCCGCCAGCTTCGCCTACGACCACGAGCTGAAGAACGAGCTCTGGGATCTCCAGGATCGCATCGCGATCCTCAAGCGCAACCACCCCGAACTCGCCGACGCCTGACCCCCCAGGCGTCAGACGCGATACCGCCGCTTGCCGCCGCATCGGGGTCGGACCCGAAACTGCCGCCAAGCGGCGGTCTTGCTGCAGACGCCTCAGAAGTCATTCGCGGGCCATCACCTCGTCGTCGAAGGCCTTCGGGTCGCGGAAGGCCTGCCTGATCCGCGCGGCCGCGTCGGGCCGGCCGATGGTGAGGGCGAGGAGGGCGCGGCAATCCCGGTCCAGCGGCGCCGGGGGACGGGCCGTGAACAGCGCGAACCAGAGCGCGTCGTCGAGGCTCTCGTCGGCGTGCCAGGTCGTCATGACCCAGAGGTCCTCGTCGTCGGGATTTCGCTCGAGGTCGCATTCATCGACGATGTCGTGGACCCGTTCGCAATCGGGACCCCAGCAGCAGACGTAGACCGCGCCCTGCCGGAGAACGGCCTCCGCGAGGCCGGCGATGGTCGCGACCGGTGCATCGGTCGCGTCCCAGGCCAGGAGCAGGACGAAGCGGGAGGAGGGTAGGTCGAGCCCTTCGGGGAGATCGCCGACCTCGTCGAGTTCGAGCAGACAGAGTGCGCGCCGGCCGCGGTCCCGTCCGATCTTCTCGATCCGCCTCATCGCGACCTCCATCGAAGCCTTCGTCATCGTAGCGGGCGGATCGCCTGCGAGAAAAGCCTCGCCCCGAGGCGAGGCTTCTCAGCGATCGGCCGACGCTCGTCGCGGCGCCGCTACTGGA
The DNA here is from genome assembly GCA_041601735.1 of Planctomycetota bacterium. Taxonomy (GTDB): domain Bacteria; phylum Planctomycetota; family DRQF01; genus JACKGY01. The sequence goes on from JBFIHP010000109.1 coordinate 4,953, forward strand.
TCTTGAGGATGAGGGCGTTGGTGACCGCGAGCGTCGTCGGCGTCTCCTCGACGACTCCGTAGAAGGTCACCGTGAGCGGGAATGGGATGCCGCCGACGTGGGTGTAACGCCAGGGCGTCGGCAGCGAGGCGACCAGCTGGGGGCAGGGATCGAGCCCGGTGCTGTTGGTCACGAGGAAGCCGATCGGGTTGGCCGGAGTCACCGTGCAGGGCAGCCAGAGCACCTCGCCGATGCCGAGCGGCAGGGTGTATTCGAGGTAGCTCGGCGGGATGCCGAGGTAGGCGAAGAGCGCGAAGTTGGCCGGGTTCGGGTTGGCCAGGGGCTGGAGCATCGAGTAGTTCAGGTTCTGGCCGATCGCAACGTTGACCGTGCGATCGACGCCGCCCGCGCTCTCGTTGGTGAAGAAGAGATCGTAGGGTCCGCTGCCCGAGCCGCCGAGACTGCCGTCCGCGATGTCGGCCGGGAGCGGGCCGAGGGCCGCGGGGTTCGGCGCCGGCAGGACCGCGCTGAAGCCGGCTACCAGGTTCATGTCGCCGGGTGCGCCCACCAGGACCTCGCCGCGGCTGTCGCCGTCGATGTCGCCGAGCGCGGCGAGGGCCGCGCCGAAGCGCTGACCGCTCTTGCCGCCCACGAGGCTGTAGCGCGGCCTGATCGAGGCCGAGGACCAGACCTCGATCTTGCCGATGTCGGTCATGGTCGCACCGTCGTGGCCCGGAGCGCCGATGACGAGGTCGCCGACCGAGTCGCCGTCGATGTCGATCGACTGGCAGAGGGCCTCGCCCTGGCGGTCGCCGGCGTTCTTGCCGAAGTAGGCGAGAACCGGGGCCAGGGACTGACCCGAGAAGACCACGGCAGCGCCGCCGTCCGGACCGGCGATGGCGGCGAAGCCGGGTGCGCCCGCCACGTAGTCCTCGATGCCGTCGCCGGTCTGGTCGCCCCAGGTGCAGACCGCGTGGCCCAGCCGGTCGTTCGGAGTCGTACCCTGGATCGTGCCGAGGCGACTGCCGTTCTGGGAGCGGATCAGGACCAGACCGCCGGAGTCGGTGCCCCCGTAGAGGCTCTCCGGTGCGCCGACGAGGAGATCCGGCAGCAGGTCGCCGTCGCGATCGGCGATGCGTGCCAGCGCGAAGCCGAAGCCCAGTTCGCCGCCGATCTCGTCACCGGTCGCGCCGCTGATGATCGTGCCGTCCTGGCCGGAGACGATCGCGACGCGGCCCACCCCGGCGGTCATGCCGACGGTCGCCTTCGGCGCGCCGATCGCGAGGTCATCGACGCCGTCGCCGCCGAGGTCGCCCATCGCCGCGAGACTGGAGCCGAAGAGCTCGTTCGCGGCCGTGCCGTCGAAGGAGCGTACGAAGGTGCCGTCGGCGCCCGAGAGGATGGTCACGCGGCCGGCATCGATCATCCCGGCGATCATCGTGGCGGGCGCGCCCACCGCGAGGTCGGGGATGCCGTCGGCGTTCAGATCGCCGAGACCCGCGAGCGCCGCGCCGAAGCGCTCGCCGGCGCTGCCGCCTTCGATGCTCCAGAGGGTCTGGCCCGTGGCTCCCGAGCGCAGCTCGATGCGGCCGCAGTCCGTGCCGGCCGTACCGTCGTGATCGGGCGCGCCGATCGCGAAGTCGAGCAGGCCGTCACCGTTCACGTCGCCGAGGCCGGCCACGGCCGCGCCCTGGGACGAAGCACTCTGCGCGGCGGTCTGCATCCAGATCAGGGTCTCGGGGTCGCCGCGGGTCAACGCCGCGCGCCAGACCGCGCCGAAGGCATTCATCATGCCGTGCGCGAAGGCCGAATCGAAGCCGGGCGCGCCGAGGTCCATGCAACTCGCGGCGATGATCTCGTGCACCTGAACGTCGGTGAGAGCCGGGTTGACGCCGAGGACGAGCGCGCCGAGCGCGGAGGCGCTGGCCGTCGCGAAGCTCGTGCCCTGCTGGTAGACGAAGTCGGCCGGGTTGAGGTAGCCCTCGGCGCCGGATCGATCGCAGGTCAGGACCTGGTCCGCGGGGCCGGCGTAGTCCATGTCCGGGCCGCTCGCCGAGAAGCTCGCGAGTTGACCGTCGTACTGGAGGCCGACGAGTCCGCGCACGGAGGCCAGGTTGGCGGGGTAGCGCGTCCCCTGTGCCGGCGAGTTACCGGCCGCGGCGTAGTGAATCATGCCGTTGGCGGCGGTGGTGTCGTACTTGAGCGTGGTCGCTGCGGGCTGCGCGCCGAGGACCACGGAGTTGTTGGTGATCCGGATGCCCGCGTTCTCGCAGTAGCTGAGGGCCGCGACCGTCCAGCTCGACATGGTGATGAAGCCGGTGATGCTCGTGCTGACGTAGCAGCGCACCGTGTGCAGGCTGCATTCCGGAGCCAGTCCGGCGATGCCGAAGGCGTTGTCCATGCGGCCGACGATGAGCCCGGCGACCGAGGTGCCGTGGTTGTCGAAGACGTTGACCGGGCTGCCGTCGCCCGGGCCCTCCGAGGTCGTGTCGGCGCCCACCAGGCCGTAGGGCATGTCCGGGTGGTCGTGCTGCACGCCGTCGTCGAGGACGGCGACCCTGATCGCGGGATTGCCGCGCGTGAGGTCCCAGGCCTCGGGAGCGTCCATGTCGATGTCGCTCACGGCGAAGCCGAGCTGCAGACCGTTGTGATAGCCCCACATCTCGAAGAAGCGGGCATCGTTCGGCTGATGAAGCTTGCTGCCGCTGAAGCAGAGGTCGGGCTCGGCGAAGCGGACTCCGTCGAGCGCGGCCAGCTCGGCCGCGATCTCGAGGACGCGACCGCCGTCGCGACTCCTCGCCTCGATGAGGAAGGCGCCGTCGAGGTTCTCCCAGTTCCGGGCCAGGACGCTGCCGCCGCCGAGCTGGTGCAGACGCTCGAGCACGAGCCCCTCGATCCGCGGATCGTCGAGCACCACGATGATGTTGCGCGTGGGGAAGAGGAGTCCGCCGAGATCATCCAGGAAGACCGGCGTCGCGAAGCGCAGAAGGCCGGTCGCGAGCAGGCGCGCGCGGACCTCGGCGTCCTGCGTCGCCTCGATGGTGAACCAGCCCGGGAGGGCATGCGCCTCGATCGCGGCGTCCGGCACGCCGAGGCTCGCGGCGTCGAGCCCGGCGGCGCCCTCGGCGACCTGGACCATCATCCGGCCCTCGATGGCATCGAGTCGGCGCGTCGAGTCGGGTCCCACGAGGCGCCATTGGGCTGCCGCATCGGTCGCGAGGGTCCCGAACAGGAGGCTGAGCACGAAGATCGTCGTA
>JBFIHP010000110.1:0-8147 GCA_041601735.1 Planctomycetota bacterium
AACTTCGGCTTACTGTTGCACTTCTCGATCAGGGCTTTTCTGGCCACGTCCTGAACTCCTAGTCCTTGCGGAAGGGCATGCCGAGCATCTTCAGAAGCTCGAGCGACATCTCGTCGCTGCCGCCGGTGATGACGAAAGTGATGTCCATGCCCTGAGGCCACTCGACCTTGTCGACGTTGATCTCGGGGAACACGACCTGGTCGGGCAAGCCCATGCTGAAGTTGCCGCGGCCGTCGAAGCTCTTCCGCTTGATCCCGCGGAAGTCTCGGATTCGGGGAATCGCCAGGGTGAAGAGGCGATCCACGAACTCGTACATCCGGTCGCCGCGAAGGGTCACGCGACAACCGATCGGCCAGCCCTCGCGGAGCTTGAACTGGGCGACCGACTTCTTCGCGTTGACGATCTGCGGGCGCTGTCCGGTGATGGTGCCGAGATCGCGAGCAGCCGCTTCGAGGCGCTTCTTGTTCTCGATGGCCTTGCCCACACCCATGTTCACCACGACCTTCTGGAGGCGGGGAATCCGGTGCGGGTTCTCGAGCTTGAACTTCTCGCGAATCGCCTGGGCGAACTCGCCGAAGTACTTCTCTCGAAGTCGCGGGGCGTATTTGGTTTCTGTCGTCATCGAAAGCTACCGGCGATCAGTCGTCGCCGCCCTCTTGCTTGTCGTCCGTGTTGATGCTCGAGGCAGCCGCCTGGATCACCTCGCCTGAGGCGACGGAGACCCGGACCTTCTCGCCCTTGTCGATGCCCGAGCGAACGCGCACGCCCTTCTCGTCCTTGTCGGACCAGGGCATCACGTTCGAGATGTGGATCGGCGCCTCCCGTTCGACCCGGCCGCCCTCGGACGGGTTCTGGGGGTTCCGCTTCAGGTGGCGGGTGACCTTGTTGACACCCTCGACGACGATGCGGTCCGCATCCCGGCCCATGGAGACGACGCGTCCGCGCTTCCCCTTGTCCTTGCCGGCGATCACGACGACGATGTCGCCTCTTTTGATTCTCTGAGCCATGCTGCCTCTCCGCCTCAGACCACTTCCGAGGCCAGGGACACGATCTTCATGAAGTTCTTCGAACGCAGCTCGCGAGCGACCGCGCCGAAGATACGAGTGCCGCGGGGGTTGCCCTCGTTGTCGATGAGCACCACGGCGTTCTTGTCGAAGCGGACGTAGGAGCCGTCATCACGACGAACCGAGCTCTTCGTCCGCACGATCACGCCGCGGACGACGTCACCGGTCTTGACGCCGGCACCGGGCAGGGCCTTCTTGACCGAGCCCTTGATGATGTCGCCGACGTGGGCGTATCGACGACCTGAGCCGCCGAGCACCTTGATGCACATGATCTCCTTGGCGCCGGTGTTGTCGGCGACGTCGAGCCTGGTCTGCATCTGGATCATGATTCAGCTCCCTGCGCGGCCCGGAAGGCCTTGCCCCGGCGAATCACGCGATTCAGCCGGAAGAACTTGCTCTTCGAGATCGGCCGGCACTCGGTCAGCTCGACGTAGTCGCCGACATGGGCGTCGCCGTTCTCGTCGTGCGCCTTGTAGGTGGTGTAACGCTTCACGTACTTGCGGAAGGTCGGATGCATGACCAGACGCTCCGCCTTGACGGTGATCGTCTTGGCCATCTTGTCGCTGGTGACGACTCCGACCACCACCTTGCGATCGTTGCGTGTCTCGCTCATCGATTCACTCGCTCACGTGGGGCCGCTCGCCCCGAATGCCTTGTCCTCGTTCGGCGAGGACGGTGACGATACGCGCCACGGTCTTGCGCAGCTCGCGCGACTCGTGCGGCCGCTCGCTCTCGCCGGTCGCCGACTTGAAGCGGAAGTCGAACAGCTGCCGGCGGGTCTTCTCCAGAAGGACCGCCAGGTCCGCGTCGTCCTTGCCGCGAATCTCGTCCAGTCTCATACCTTGTGCCTCCGCTTGATCATCCGGCAGCGCACGGGCATCTTGTGCGCCGTCCGTGCAAGCGCCTTCTTCGCGAGCTCCTCGGGGATGCCGCCGACCTCGTAGAGGACGGTGCCTTCCTTGATCACGGCGCACCAGAAGTCGATGTCGCCCTTGCCCTTACCCATTCGAGTCTCGAGCGGGGTCGAGGTGACGGGCTTGTGCGGGAAGATCCTGATCCAGACGCGGCCGCCGCCGGTACGCGCCACCTGATTCGCCGAGATACGACCGGCCTCGATCTGCCGCGCCGTGATCCAGCCCGGCTCGAGCGACTGCAGGCCGAAGTCACCGAACGCGACGGTGTTGCCGCGCGTCGCCTTCGTGCGGATGCGCCCGCGCGACTGCTTCCGGTGCTTCACTCTCTTGGGCATCAAAGCCATGACGATTCCTCCAACAGCCCCTCAGGGCTTCGATCTCAATTGCTCGCGCGATTCCGTTCGCTGAAGAGCCCGCGGTTGATCCAGACCTTGACGCCGATGACGCCGTAGGTCGTGCGGGCCACGTCGAGCGAGTAGCTGATGTCGGCGTCGAGCGTGGTCAGCGGCACCCGACCCTCGGTCTGCACCATGACGCGCGCCATCTCGGCGCCGCCGAGTCGACCCGCCAGGCGCACCTTGATGCCCTCGGCGCCCGCGGCGATCGAGGCCGCCAGCGTCTTCTTGAGCACGCGGCGGAAGGGCATGCGCTTCTGCAGCTGCTCCTTGATGCTCTGGGCGACCACCTTCGAATCGAGTTCGGGCCGACCGAGCTCGTTGATGTTCACCTTGATCGTCCTGTTGCCGGCGCCCGCGCCGATGATGCCCTGGAGCTCGGCCTTCATCTCGTCGAGCTTGCGGCCCTTGCGGCCGATGAGGAGGCCGGGGCGCGCGGTCGAGATGATCGCGGTGACCTGCTCGCCCGAACGCTCGATATCGACCCGGGACACGCCGGCGAACTCGTAGTTCTTCATGACGTGCTTGCGGATCGTGGCGTCCTCGACGATCAGCTTCGCGAAATCGGCCTTGGGCGCGTTCCACCTGGAGATCCAGGGCAGCGTCACGCCGACTCGATAGCCATTCGGATTGATCTTCTGACCCATTGTCAGCTGCTCCTCAGCGGGCTCAGGCCCGGGCCTGCTTCTTCTTGGTGCCGGCAGCGCTCTGGCCGAGACCGAGCGTGACGTGAATGTGACTCGTGCGCTTGCGGTACGGATTCATCCGTCCCTGGGCGCCCGGCCGGTAGCGAATCCGGCCCTGCTTGAGCGGCCCTTCGTTGACGAAGGCGGCCTGGACGACGAGCTCGCTGGCTCCGGTCGCCTGGGCCTGCTCGGCGTTGGCGACGGCCGAACGGATGACCTTCGTGATCATCGGGGCGGCCCGACGATGAGTGGTGGTGAGCGCCTCGAGAGCGTCGTTGACGCCCATCCCGCGCACCATGTCCATCACGATCCGGGCCTTGCGGGCCGAGATCGGGGCGTACATGTGACTGGCCTTGAATTCCATCATGAACCTCCGCGCGACTTCGGACCGGCCGAAGCCTCACGCTCTGTTACTTCTTGTCCTTGCCGTGCCCGCGATACGTCCTGGTCGGAGCGAACTCGCCGAGCTTGTGCCCGACCATGTCCTCCGTGACGTAGACCTTCACGTGCGCGCGGCCGTTGTGAACGTTGAAGGTGTGTCCGACGAACTCCGGAATGATCGTGCAGGACCGAGCCCAGGTCTTGATCGCTTCCTTGCGGCCCGCGTCGTCGAGTTTGGAGACCTTCTTCTCGAGCTTCGCATCGACGAAGGGTCCCTTCTTGGTGGAACGACTCATGCGTCAGCGCTCCTCACTTCCTCTTCTTGCGGCGGCGGATGATGAACTTGTTGCTCGCCTTGTTGTTCTTGCGGGTCTTGCCGCCCTTCGACAGGACACCCCACTTGGAGCAGGGGTGACGACCGCCGGCGCTACGACCCTCGCCGCCACCCATGGGGTGAGCGACCGGGTTCTGAGCGGTACCGCGGACCTTGGGGCGACGACCCATGTGACGGGCGCGACCGGCCTTGCCCAGCGAAACGTGCTGGTGGTCGGCATTGCCGATGCCGCCGATGGTGGCGCGGCAATTGACGTGAACGCGGCGCATCTCGCCCGAAGGCAGGACGACGACCGCGTAGTCACCGTCGCGCGCCATCAGGCGTGCGACCGATCCGGCGCTGCGGCACATCTGGCCGCCCTTGCCGGGGGTGAGTTCGATGTTGTGGACGTCGAGGCCGAGCGGGATCTCGGCGAGCAGCATCGTGTTGCCCACCTTCGGCTCGGAGCCGGACCCGCTGGTGACCTTGCGACCGACCTCGAGGCCCTTCGGGGCCAGGATGTAGCGCTTCTCGCCGTCGGCGTAGACCAGAAGGGCGATGTTGGCGGTGCGATTCGGGTCGTACTGGATCGAATCGACGCGGGCGGGGATGCCGTCCTTGTTGCGCTTGAAGTCGATCTTGCGGTAGTGCTGCCGCGCCCCGCCGCCCCGACGGCGCATCGTCATCCGGCCGCGGTTGTTGCGTCCGCCGGTCCGACGCTTCGACTCGAGCAGACTCTTCTCGGGCTCCGTGCTGGTGATCTCCTTGCGGAAATCGATAACCGAGCCTTGCCGCCGTCCGGGGGATGTCGGCTTGAAACGCCGAATGGCCATGTCTTATCTCCTCGCTATTCCGCTCTCAGAGCAGGTCGATCTTGTCGTCGGGGTGCAGCGTGACGACGGCCTTCTTCATCTTGCCGGCCGTGTGGGTGTGCCAGCCGCGACGCTTGACCTTGCCCTTGACGTTGGTCGTGTTGACGCTCTGAACGCGGACGTTGAAGAGCGACTCGACGGCCTTGCGGATCTCGACCTTGTTGGCGGTGTTCACCACCTCGAAGGTGTACTGGTTGCGCGCCTCGGCGCGGTGCATGTTGCGCTCCGTCACCAGGGGGCGGCGGATCACTTCGGTGGCCTCATGCCTCATCGTTGGTCTTCTCCCGGATCGCGTCGAGGGCGGCCTCGGTGATCAAGAGGTTACGGAAGTAGAGGAGGTGATAGGCGTTCAGCTCCTCGACCGGCATCACGTGGACGCGACGCAGGTTGCGGGCGGAGAGCAGCAGGTTGTCGTCACGGTCGTGGGTGACGATCAGGCAGCTGCCGGTCATGCCCAGGGAATCCAGCTTGCCCTTCAGCTCCTTGGTGCGCGGAGCGGCGAAGGCCAGGCTATCGGTGACGGCGACCTCGCCGTCGCGGAACTTCGACAGCAGGGCCGAGCGCAGGGCCTCGACCTTGGCGCGCTTCGGCATCTGGTAGCCGTAGTCGCGCGGCTTCGGGCCGTGAGCGACGCCGCCCTTGTAGCACTGGGGAACCGAGTTGCGACGCACGCGGGCGCGACCCGTGCCCTTCTGCTTGAAGTTGCGCCCCTTGCGGAATGCGATCTCGGCGCGGGTCTTCACCTTGTGGGTGCCGGCGCGCTGATTGTTCTCGTACATGCGCACGGCGTGGCGGAGCAGACGAACGCGGACGACGTCACCGAGGAAATCGGTATCGACGTCGGTCTTCGTGACCTTCCCGCCCTTCATGAATGTCGTTTCCATGATCCGCTACTCCTAGTTCGCGGCCGACTTGGGCTTGGCGGTGAGCGCGCGGCGCACCTGGACGAGGCCGCCACGATGACCGGGGACGGCGCCCTTGATGATGAGCAGGTTGCGATCGACATCGACGCCGACCACCTCGAGGTTCTTCATGGTCTGACGCTCGGCGCCGAAGTGGCCCGCCATGCGCTTGCCCTTGAAGACGCGACTCGGGTAGGCGCTCATCGAGATCGAACCCGGGCGACGCCTGGCCATGCCGCCGTGGGTCATGCGACCGCCGGCGAAATCGTGGCGCTTCATGACGCCGGCGAAGCCGCGGCCCTTGGTCGTGCCGATGACATCGACGATGTCGCCGACCTCGAAGACGTCCGCCTTCACCTCGGCGCCGACCTCGACCTCGGCCGGAGCCTGGAGGCGGATCTCGCGCAGGTGACGGACCGGATCGACGCCGGCCTTCTTGCAGTGGCCGATCTCGGCCTTCGAGAGCACCTTCTCGCGCACCTTCTCGAAGCCGACCTGGATGGCGTCGTAGCCGTCCGACTCGGCGCTGAGAACGCGCGTCACGTAACAGGGGCCGACCTCGAGGATGGTCACGGGAACGACCGTGCCGGCCTCCGTGTACATCTGGGACATGCGTCCCTTGCGACCCAGGATGAACTTCGTCATCGCTTCGTCCTTCAAAGCGTCATCCCGACCCTGCGGCCGGGGACGACGACTCAAGCCTTGATCTTCACCTCGACGCCGGCCGGAAGATTCAGGCGGCTGAGTGCGTCGACCGTCTTCTTGGTCGGGTCCTTCAGGTAGAGGACCCTCTTGTGCGTGCGGATCTCGAACTGCTCGCGCGACTTCTTGTCGATGTGCGGCGACCGGAGAACCGTGTAGCGCTCGATCTTCGTGGGCAACGGAATCGGGCCGACGAGGGTGGCCCCGGTCCGCCGCGCGACCTCGACGATCTCGGTGGCCGACTGGTCGATGGCCTCGTGGTCGTATGCTTCCAGTCGAATCTTGATCTTGTCGTTCATGTGTTCCGCGCCCCGAACCGTCGGGGCCCTACAAGAGCCGACCTCGGCGCCCCCGAGGCGCATCGGCTCGACTCAAAAGTCCTTGAGCTTCCGGGACTTAGGCAAATCTGCCGGCAGTCCTGGGGGAAAGGAGGCGACGATAGCAGCCGCAACCCCCCGACAAAAGCCCGAAGCGACGCCCCGAAGGGAGCCGCCGAGATCGCCACAAGTCATGATCAGATCGAGACTTGGGCACTCGCGCCGGGGACGGACCGACCGCACCCGACCAATTTCGTTCGAAAAGCCCCGAGGGAGCCTACCCAGCCTGAGCTCTCAGCCGACCAGCTTGCCGACCAGATGAGAGGGTACCGGGCGGTACTCCAAGGGTTCCATGGCGAAGGCCGCCCGCCCCTGCGACAGGGATCGGACCACCGACGCGTAACCGAAGACCTCGCTGAGGGGCACGCTGACGGAGATCTCGTTCGGCTCCTCGGCCGTATCGATCTCGTCGATGTTCGCGCGCCGCGCGTTGAGGTCCCCGATGATGTTGCTCAGAAACTCCGCCGGGACCCGGACCTGGAGCTTCATGTAGGGCTCGAGCAGAACGACCCCTCCCCGCTCGAAGGCATCCTCGACCGCGAGGAAGGCCGCCTGCTGGAAGGCGATGTCCGAGGAATCCACCTCGTGGAACGAGCCGTCGAGGGCCGTGACCTTGACGTTGATGACCGGGTATCCGTGCTCATAACCGGCGTCGCAGGCGGCCTTGGCCCCCTCCTTCACCGCGCTCATGAACTCCTTCGGTATCACGCCGCCCTGGGTCTGGTCCACGAAGGCGAAGTTCGCGTCGTCCGAGGGCTCGACCCTCAGCTTCACATGGCCGTACTGGCCATGTCCGCCGGTCTGTTTAACAAATCGGGCCTCCCCCACAAGCGGCGCCTCGACCGCCTGTTTGAAGGCCACCCGGGGCTTGCCCACCGAGACCGCCACCTTGAAGTCGTTCAGGAGCCGGTTGCGGATGATCTCGAGGTGGAGCTCCCCCATCCCGTAGATCAGGAGCTGGCCCGTCTCCTCCTGCATGGTGCAGTGGAAGGTCGGGTCCTCCTTGGCGAGCTGGGCGAGGGCCTCGGCCAGACGGTCGCGGTCGGCCGTGGTCTTGGGCTCGATCGCCATCGATATGACCGTCTCCGGAAAGTGCATGCTCTCCAGGGCCACGATGAAGGCCTTCTCGCAGATCGTGTCACCCGTGACCGCCTGCTTCAGTCCGGCCACCGCGCAGATCGAGCCGGCCTGGGCCTCGTCGATCGCGGTCCGGGCCGCGGCGTGCATGAGGAAGATCCGCGAGACCCGCTCGACCTTGCGGGTCCGGGGGTTGTAGACCTGCGCGCCGGCCTCGAGCGTCCCGGAGTAGACCCGGACGAAGGTCAGGTCGCCGTGCTTGTCGCCGATGGTCTTGAAGCACATCGCGACCAGGTGGCCCTTCGGATCGGAGGGGATCTCGATGATCTTCGACTCGTCGTCCGGATCGTGGCCGCGTGCCGGCGGGACCTCCGCCGGCGAGGGGAGAAAGGCGGTGACGCCGTCGAGCAGACGCTGGACGCCCTTGTTCTTCAGGGCCGAACCGCAGAAGACCGGAACGATCT
>JBFIHP010000111.1:0-8145 GCA_041601735.1 Planctomycetota bacterium
CGCTTCTTCCGGGCCGACGACGCCGGAATGCTCTTCGGCATCTACGACGAGATCGACCGCCTCGAGAAGCAGCCGCTCGAGGAGCGACGCTACCGCATCGAGGAGCGATTCCTGGTCTTCCTCGTCCTCGGTCTCGTCCTGCTCTTCGTCGGCCGGCTCCTACGCTCCACCTGGCTGGAGGTCCTGCCGTGAGCCTCGAGGCCGTCTTCCTCCGACCCGCCGCCTGGCCGCTGCTCCTGCTTCTGCCGCTGCTCTGGTACTTCCTGCGGCGACTCGATCGGGCCAGGTCCGCCCGGCTCCTCGCGGTCGCGGGCCCGCGCGCGCCCTTTCTCGCCGCCGATCTCGGACCGCGGCGCCGGGCCTGGCGACGGCGCCTCGCGCTCCTGGCCCTGGCGCTCGGGATGATCGCGATCCTCGAGCCCACCTGGGGCGAGGCCGTCGCTCTGGAGGAAGGCGGCCGCGATCTCGTGATCGCTCTCGATGTTTCACGGTCGATGCTGGCGCGCGATCCGGCGCCGAGCCGGTTGGAGCTGGCGCGCGACCAGCTGCGCGACCACGGCCCTAGCCTCCGCGGCGACCGGGTCGCCCTCGTCGCCTTCGCCGGCGAGGCGCGCCTCATGGCGCCTCTAACCCGCGATCTCGAATCCCTGTTCGAGATCCTCGACCGCTGTGATCCCCTCGCTGTGGCGGTCGGCGGCACGGATCTCGCCGCCGCCGTCGAGGCCGGCGTCCGCGTGCTCGACAGGGCCCGAGGCGGGCGTCGGAGCATCGTGATCCTGACCGACGGTGAGGACCTGGAAGGCGGCGGCGCCCGGGCGGCCGCGCGCGCTCGCGAGCAGGGTGTCGTCGTCCATGCGCTGGGACTGGGCAGCCGCCTGGGCGCCAAGATCCCGGATCTCGGTCCGGAGGGCGAGCAGGTCGGCCATCTCCGGGGGCCGGACGGCGAGGAGGTGGTGAGTCGGCTCGAGCCCGAGAGCCTCGTTGCCGTGGCGACGGCCGGGGGCGGCGAGTACCGCGGTCCGGGGGACGGCGCGATCGCGGCGCTCCTGGCCGGCGAGGAGCGCCGCGGCGCCCGCGGCACGAGCGCCGACTCCGAGAAGGGCCGGCCGAGCCGCTACCGCTGGCCCTTGCTCACGGCCTTCGTCCTCCTCGTCGTCGAGCTGGCGTTGACCGATCGGAGGCGTCGATGAACCGCACGGTCCCGACCGTCCTCCTCCTCGTGCTCGCGGCCGTCGGCGGCGCGCTCTTCCGGCCCGAGGCGAGCCGCCCGGCCCCGACCTCGGCCGAGGAGTCCTGGAATCGCGCGCTGCTCGCCCTCGCCGCAGGCGATCTGGCGACGGCGGAGGCTCTCGCCGAGACCGCGGTCCTGGACGGCGACGCGGACTTTCCGGGACGGCGCGACTTCCTCTTCGGTTGCAGCGCCTATCGTCGGGCGGAGGCGGCCGAGATCCTGGCGGCGCGACCCGAAGCCGGGCCGCCCGCGCTGGACGCGGCGATCCTCCAGGCGAGGTCCGCCGCGGAGTCCTGGCTCTCCGCCGCGCGCAGCCGCGAGGACTGGCCCGCGGCCCGACGCAACCTGCAACGCGCGCTCGAGAAGCTCGTCTTCCTCGAGACGCGGCGCGAGTTGATGCGGGAGGAGGCGCGGCGCGAGAAGCCGGACCGGCCGGTCGAGGAGGAGCCCGATCGCGGCATGCCGCTCGAGGAGGAGGTGGCGGTCGAGATCGAGACCGGCGAGCTCTCGGCGGCGGCGCTCGAACGACTCCTGGATCTCCTGGCCGCGAAGGAGCGGGAGAAGCTCGAGCTCCGCAGGCGGCGCCTGCGCGATCGGGGCGCAAGCGGAGGTCGCGACTGGTGATCCGTCTCCTCGTCATTCTCGCGGTACTCACGGCCTCGCTGGCGGCCCAGCAGCTCGAGCTGCGCGCGCCGGGGCCGGGCCCCTTTCCCTTCGGCGAGCGGATCGTCTTCGAACTGCGTCTCGCCGGCGGCGGCGAGAGTGCGCGCCTCGGCGCCCTGCCGGCGGTGGCCGGGCTGCATCTCGCGAGCGGGACGCCCACCGTCGCCGAGGGCGAGCCGGTCTGGAGACTGCAGGTCGATGCCCTGCGACCCGGTCGTCATCGCCTGCCGCCGATCGCGGTGGATGACGGCAGCGTCACCCTGAAGAGCGAGCCCCTGGTCTTCGAGGTGACCGAACAGGCGGAGGCCGCGGACGAACTGGCCCTGGAGCTCGCGGCGGACCGCCCCCGCGCCCACGTTGGCGAGATCGTGACGATCGAGATCCGCCTGCGCCACCGGATCGCCTTCTTCCGCGACTTCGCCCTGCAACCCTTCGGTCGCCGGCTGGCCCTGCCGGTGATGCTGAGCGCGCCCTTCTGGTCGGGCGACGAGCATCTCGAGGCCCTGGCCCCGGAATCCGGGAGTGTCGGTCTCGTCCTCGACGACGAGCTGGTGCAGGGAGAGGCCGGGCCGACGGATGCCGATGGCCGCCGCGAGGTCCGGCTCGCCCGTCCCTTCCGCGTGCTCCGCGCCGGGACGATCCGCATCGTGCCCGTCGTTGCGCGCTTCGACTTCGCCACGGACTTCGAGGACGACTTCATCGCCGGCCGTCGCCCGGTGGACCGTCGGCGCGGTCGTGTCTACTCCGAGGCGCTGGAGTTGACCCTCCTGGAGCCGCCGACCGCGGGACGCCCGGAGGCCTACTTCGGGGCGGTCGGGCGCTTCGAGATCGAGACCGCGAGCGCCGTGCGCGAGATCGAGCAGGGCGAGCTCTTCACCGTCGATCTGATCCTGCGCGGCGACGGCAATCTCGCCAGTCTGCGTCCGCCCGAGCTCGATCGCGACCTCGGACTCCGCGGCTTCCATGTCTTCGGCCGGCGCGAGGTCGCGGACGCGACCCCGGGGAAGCGGACCTTCCGCTACGAGATCGCCGCTTTGGACGCCGCACTCCCGGGTCTGCCGGCGCTCGAACTCGCCTTCTTCGATCCGGGCGAAGGAGGGGGCTACCGCGCGGCGAGGAGCGCACCGATCGCCATCCGGATCCGCCCGCGGCCCGGTTTCAGGGCTCCCGCAGCCGCACCCCGGGTCGAGCTCCGGCCGGGCATCGACGACATCTTCGGCCTGCATTCGACCCGCTCCGGCGCCGCGGCGCGCGCGCGCTCGATCGACGTCGGGACGCTCTGGTTCGTGCTCAGCCTGCCGATCCTCGGCGCCTTCCTGCTCTTCTTGTGGTCAGCGGCGCGGGAGCGCGACCGGATCGATCCCGTCGGTGCTCGCGCCCGGCGCGCCCGGAGTCGGCTGCGCCGCGCGCTGCGCGATCCCGACCAGCCCCGCGACCTGATCCTCGCCGATTTCCTCGGTGCGCGCATCGGCAGGAGCGGCCCCTCGCTCGTTCGCCACGAACTCGAAGGCGAGCTGCGATCCGGCGGACTGCCGGCCGATCTCGCCCGTGAGGCCGCCGCCGTCTTCGCGACCCTGATCGCCCGTCGCTACCGCGGAGAGGGCGATCGCGGCCCGACCGACGCCGAGATCCTCGAGCTCGCCGAGCGGATCGAGAGGGCCGGGCGCGAGGGGGAGGGTGGCGCATGAGGTGGCCGATCCTGATCGTGCTGTTCGCGGTGAGCGCTTCCGGTCAGGAACTCGAGTCCGCCTGGGAGGGCGGGCGTTACCGAGAGATCCTCGCGGCGATCGACGCTCGAATCGCCGCGACCGGTGAGGCCGAGGCCGCGCTGCTGCACGATCGCGGCAACTGCCTGTTCCGCCTCGGACGCTACGCCGAGGCCGCGCTCGCCTACCGCCGCTCGCTTCGTCGTTCGGGCTCGAACGCCGAGACCGCGTTCAATCTCGAGCTCTGCGAGCGGCGCCTCGGGATCATCCGAGAAGACCCCGGCTTCGTGGAGCGCCTGCTCGAGGCCTTCGCCGCGGTCGATGATTCCCGGGCGCTGATCCTGCTGATCCTCGTGGAATGCGGCGCGCTGCTCCTGCTGGTCCTGGGGCGGCGTCGCCCCGGCCTCGTGCTGACGAGTCTCCTGCTGCTGACGCTGGTCGTCGCCGGTGCCTGGTGCCTTCGTGACGAAGGGCTCCGCCGGTCAGGCTCCGAGGCCCTCGTCCTGCGGGAGGGCGCCCTGCTCCGATCGGAGCCGCGGCCGGCCATCGAGGCCGCGATCGAGATGCAGCCGGGTGAATTGCTGCGGGTGGAGGCGCGCTCGGACCGCTGGCTGCGTGTGCGTCGCGGGGAGGCCAGGGGCTACGTCGCGATCGACGACGTCGGCCTGATCGATTGAAGGGGCCGGGCGAGACTCAGCCGCCGAGCGGTTCGAGCCTCGCCGTGAAGTGACGCAGCCAGGGCGCCTGTTCGACGATGCGATAGCCGCGCAGGCGATCGCGTCCCGCCACGACCCGTTCGGCGATCTCCGCGACGTAGTCGATGTGGCTCTGCGTGTAGGTCCGGCGCGGGATCGCGAGGCGCACCAGTTCCATCGGCGCCGCCTCCTCACCGCCGTCGGGCAGGGGTTTGCCGAACATGACGCTGCCGATCTCGACCCCGCGGATGCCGCCCTCGAGGTAGAAGGCGACCGCCAGAGACTGGGCCGGATAGGCGGAAGCCGGGATGTCGGGGAGGAAGGACTTCGCGTCGAGGTAGACCGCATGCCCGCCGGGAGGCTGCATGATCGGGATACCGGCCTCGACGATGCGCTCGGCGAGATAGGCGGTCGAACGGATGCGGTAGGCCAGGTAGTCGTCCTCGAGGACCTCGCGCAGACCGACGGCGATCGCGTCGAGATCGCGGCCGGCGAGGCCGCCGTAGGTGGGGAAGCCCTCGGTCAGGATGAGCAGGTTGCGGCAGTCGCGTGCGAGGTCGGTCGCATTGAGGGCGAGGAAGCCGCCCATGTTGGCGAGGCCGTCCTTCTTGGCCGACATCGTCGCGCCATCGACGCAGGCGAAGATGTCGCGGGCGATCTCGGTCGGACTCCGGTCGGCCTGCCCCTCCTCGCGGCACTTGATGAACCAGGCGTTCTCGGCGAAGCGACAGGCGTCGAGGAAGAAGGGGACGCCCTTCGCGCGGCAGATGGCCGAGACCGCGCGAAGATTCTCGAGGCTCACCGGCTGACCGCCGCCCGAGTTGTTGGTAACCGTCATCATCACCAGCGGGATCCGATCGCGCTCCGGCGAGTCGAGGAGGGCGCGGAGCCGATCGAGATCCATGTTGCCCTTGAAGGGATGCAGGCTGGTCGGATCGCGGCCCTCGGCGATCACGAGGTCGCGCGCCTCGGCGCCCATGTACTCGACGTTCGCGCGGGTGGTGTCGAAGTGCGTGTTGTTGGGAACGATGTCGCCCTTCTTCAGGGTATTGGCGAAGAGGATGCGCTCGGCCGCCCGGCCCTGGTGGGTCGGGATGATCTCGTGCAGGCCCGTGATGTCGCGGATCACGTCGCGGAAGTGGAAGTAGGACTCGCTGCCGGCGTAGGACTCGTCGACGTCCATCATCGCCGCCCACTGCCGGGACGACATCGCGCCGGTGCCCGAGTCGGTGAGGAGGTCGATCGTCACTTCCTCGGCGTGGAGCCCGAAGAGGTTCCAGCCGGCCCGCTCGATGGCCGCGCGGCGCGCGGCGGCGTCGAGGACGGGGATCTTGCGGACGGAAGCGATGCGGAAGGGCTCGATGATCGTGCGGGTGTCCATGTCGGGCTCGCTTTACCTGGGGCGGACGAAGGGCTTCGCCCGGCCCGGAGCAAACTGCGGACCATCGCGAGAATGCGCTCTCGGGGGCCTTGTTCGGTCGAGATGCCCCCCTCGGTCCCGCCGTCTGGGTGAGATGCCGCAAGTCGGCCTCCGCCCGGGCCGGGAAAGCGGGGGCGGATCGGGTTATCCTCGGCGACCGCGAAAAGGACCCGACCATGCGCAACTGCCTCCTCGCCCTCCTCGCCCTCCTCGTCTCCTGCTCTCTTCGCGCCCAGCAACCGGGCCCGGGCGAGCGGGGCTACCTGTTCAGGGCCGGCGCCAACGCCGAGCAGATTCTCCGGGCGCTGGAGGAGGCGCCCGAGCAGGCCCGGGCCGACCTGGTCTTCCTCCTCACGCACATGCGCCGGAGCGACCTCGAGAGCCTGAGCGCCGAGTTCCTGCTCGAGAACGTCGAGCTGGCCCGGAAGGCGAGGGCCGAGGCGCCCTGGGGGCCGTCGATCCCCGAGGAGGTCTATCGCAACGCCGTCCTGCCGCACGCCCAGGTGGACGAGCCCCGCGATCCCTGGCGTGCCGACTTCCGCCGCCGCTTCCTGCCCCTCGTGGCGAAGGCGGCGACGCCGGGCGAGGCCGCGCAGATCCTCAACCGGACCGTCTTCAAGGAACTGGGGGTGCGCTACTCGACCGAGAGGAAGCGCGCCAACCAGAGCCCCCGCGAGTCGATCGAGCAGGGCAAGGCCTCCTGCACCGGGCTCTCCATCATCCTGGCCGACGCCTGCCGGGCCGTCGGCGTACCCGCGCGTCTCGCGGGCGTCGCCTCCTGGGCGAAGAAGGAGGGCAACCATACCTGGGTCGAGATCTGGAGCGAGGGGCGCTGGCACTACATGGGCGCCGCGGAACCCGCCGAGCGTCTGAACGAGGCCTGGTTCGCCGCGGATGCCGCGGCCGCCGTTCCGGGATCGATCGAGAAGGGGGTCTTCGCCGCGTCCTACGTCGCGAGCGACCGGCACTTTCCGATGGTCTGGTCGCCCGAGGACCGGGAGGTCGCCGGCATCGAGGTCACGTCGCGCTACGCCCCGTCCGATTCGATCGAGCCCGACGGCATCCGGCTGATGGTGCGCGTCCGCCGCGCCGGCAGGCGGGTCGAGGTCCCCGTACGCGTCGAGCGCGTCGCCGCCACCGCCGGACTCGAGGGCCGAAGCCGCGGCGAGGAGGCCGACACCAACGACATTCTCGAGTTCGGCCTGCCCGCAGACGACGCGGCGAGCTGGCGCGTTCGCGCGGGAGAGGGCTCCGGCGCCCGGTCGATCACCTGGAGGGCCGGGGAGGCGCGCTCCGAGCTGATCGAGATCGAGCTGCCGGCCGAGGAGACCCTGCTGCCGGGCAAGATCCGCGCTCGCCTCGGTGCCTGGTTCGACGAGGCCTTCAAGGCGATCGCCGCGGGCTCGACTCTTCCCGAGGAGCCCGACGACCTGCGCGCCCTGCTTCGCGCCGAAGGTAGCGATCGCGCCGTTCGCCGCATCGCCTTCGACGCGCTGCGGTCCTCGACCCTGGTGGCTGATCGGCGCGCCGAATTCGACCGGAAGGTCGTGCGGAGCGGCGAGCACGAGAGCGCCTACACCCTGAAGGAGGTGGGCGACCGGCCCGAAGGCGGCTGGCCGCTGGTGATCGCGCTGCACGGCGGCGGCGGGGCGCCGAAGAAGGTCAACGATCAGCAGTGGCGACACATGCAGATCTACTACCGGGATCACCCCGAGGCCGGCGGCTATCTCTACCTGGCCCTGCGGGCGCCGAACGACACCTGGAACGGCTTCTACGACGACTACGTCTATCCCCTGGTCGAGCGCCTGATCGCGACCCTCATCCTCTTCGGCGACGTCGACCCCGACCGCGTCCATGTCATCGGCTACTCGCACGGCGGCTACGGCGTCTTCTCGATCGCACCCAAGATCGCCGACCGCTTCGCGGCCGCGCACGCCTCCGCCGCCGCGCCCACCGACGGCGAGACCTCGGCCCGGCCCCTGCGCAACCTGCCCTTCAGCTTCATGGTAGGCGAGAAGGACGAGGCCTACGGCCGCATCGAGCGTTGTCGCCGCTTTGCGGCGACCCTCGACGAGCTGAAGAGGAAGGACCCGAGGGGCTGGCCGGCGGAGTACCTCGAGAAGTCCGGCTTCGGTCACGGTGGCCTGCCCGATCGCGACATCCTGCCGACCCTGCTGGTGCACCGCCGCGACCTCCTTCCGGACCGGCTCGACTGGGAGCTCACCGACGCGACCGTGCGGCGCCACTACTGGCTCGCGACCGACGATCCCGGCAAGAAGCGGCGGGTGCGGGCCGAGATCGCCGACAATCGCCTCCAGGTCGAGACCGACGGCATCGGCG
Source organism: Planctomycetota bacterium (assembly GCA_041601735.1). Classification (GTDB taxonomy): domain Bacteria; phylum Planctomycetota; family DRQF01; genus JACKGY01. The sequence continues at coordinate 8,056 of JBFIHP010000111.1, forward strand.
AACTGCGCGCGCGGCTCGACGCCCGCCTGGTCGATTTCGATCGCCCCTTCAGGCTGGCGATCGCCGGCGAGGAGCGGGTCGTCGAACTGC
>JBFIHP010000112.1:0-8107 GCA_041601735.1 Planctomycetota bacterium
ACTTCAGCAACCGCCGGTGGGCGCACCCCGAGGATGCCCCTGACGTCGCTTCGCGTCTCGCAGAGATCCGACCCGAGGGTGTCCTCTCGGCCTGGGGCCACGGCATGCCCGATGGCGTTGACCACGGCATGTCCGGAGCGAGCCTCACCGGTCAGGAGGCTCCGGACCTCTCTGCTTGCCTCTACTTCAGCGGACCCTGCTACTGCGGCGTCCCCGCGGGCTGGTTCCGCAACGTTCAGGGGAAGATCGTACGCGAGTCGGTGGCGCCCGAGGAGTCCTTCCTCCTCGGCCTGTTGCGCACACGCGTCGCCGCGGTCTTCGCCGGACTCGATCCCGACCGTGGCGAGACGAACCACCACGAGCGTGAGCACGTCCTGCTCGGCTCGACGCTCGGTGCGGCCTCCAAGGCGACCTACGACGACGTGGTCATCGCTCGGCGAACGAAGAAGCTCGAGTTGATTCGCTACGAGGTCGGCAAGGGGCGGCCGCACGCCGACGTCCGTGAGACGATGATCATGGGCGGCGCCTGCCGCGCGCTCTTCGGACTTCCCGACTGGGCGCCCTATGCCAGGGCCGGAGCCGGCAGCGATCCCTTCGAGGTTCGTCTCCGCAAGCCCAGGAAGGGCAAGGGCTTCGTGGTCGACTGGGAGGGTGACGACTACTTCATGAAGTTCTGGATGCCCGTGGACGTTTTCAACGGCGGGGGAGGTTGGACCCATCGCCTCCGCTTCAAGACCGAAGTGCCGCTCGACAAGGCGAAGGAGATCCGCTCGCTCGAAGTCGAGATCCTGACCAAGGACGGCAAGCCGCTCGAGCACGTCAACACCACCGCCGGATTCGAGCACTGGGGCGGCAAGGTCCTGCTCCATCTCACCGTCGCTTTCCCCCGCAACGAGCAGGACCGCGCCCTCTTCAACGGCAAGGAGTTCCGCGCAAGGTTCCGACTGCATTGACGCTCGACGTCGGCCCCATCGGCGGCCACTCCAAAGCGACTGGGAGAGCCTTCACGCGACCACGTGGGCGCGCAACTCTGGCAACTCCCGGGCAACACTCTCGATGCGAGCAGTCGTGAACGAGAAGAGGCGCATCCACAAGTCATGGCCGCGCCTCTTTCTACGTTTGATGGGCCCTGCAGGACTCGACCTGGATGGTGAGGGACGAGCCATCTTGGCTGCGGGGCGCAGCCCCGTTCACCTTCGGTGCCATTCTTGGTCGCAGGTTCGAGGTCTGCTCCCTGCATGGACGGAGTGGGTGCCGATGGGCTTGCTGGGCGCCGGGCAGTTGGACGTAGTGGGCCCTGCAGGACTCGAACCTGCGACCAAGAGATTATGAGTCTCCAGCTCTAACCGACTGAGCTAAGGGCCCTGTGGGCGTGAGCGTATCACCGGGCTCGCGGCTTGGCCACGGCGGGGAGAGGGCGGGCGTATCGTACGAGTGGGGCTCGATCGACTTCGGGAGGGTGATCGGACGCGACGCGGAGAGGAGGCCGGGAAGCTCGGCCCTGCGTCTCGCGTCGGAGGTAGCATGTCGTCGTGGGCCCGGCCGGCTCGGTTGCGAGTTCGGCCGGGGCTCGATCAGGCGCCCCCGGACGAAGAAGGAGAGGACGATGCCCGTGGCTCAGGAGCTGGCCTCGCTGGCGGTCTCGGCGGCGAGCGGCGTGATCAAGCTCGGGATGCGGCTCGACCGGATCCTGGCGGAGGACGCGGCTCTCGAGAGCGAGACCGCCATCGCGATCGGCAAGGTCGTCCTGCCGCCTTCGAAGGCGGTGATGAAGGCAAGGCTGCGCAAGCTGCTCGCCGCGACGAAGGGGGAGCGGCCCGATCCGCTGGGGGCCGATCGCGCGCGCCTCGACCTGATCGCGAAGAAGGGGGAGAGCGAGGGGAGCGCCGAGGAGATCGAGGCCCTCCACCGCCGCTACGGTCTCGCCGAATTCGAGGTCCGGACGATCGAGCCCGATCTCGAACTCGCTCGCACCCTGCGCGAGCGGCACGAGGCCTGGGATCTCGCCGATGCCGACATCCGGCAGATCACCTACTTCGTGAGCGCCGGCGCCGACTTCCGCGAGAACAGCACGGTCTTCCGGATCTCGGCGACCCTGCTCGACGTGCTAGCCGAGTTCGCGAGCGTCCAGGCCGAGTTCTTCGTGCGCGACGAGAAGGCGCGGCGTCTCCTCGGCTCGGTCGTGGCCAGGTTCGCCGAGGGTGACCTCGCGAAGCTCGACGGCTGGGGCGGTCTCCTGAAGCAGGCCCTGCGGGCGACGATCGGCGGGATCGTCGACGACCGCGCGCTGCTGGGCGAGAAGAGCAGCTGGCTCGAGCTTCTTCTCTCGACCCTGGCGCGGGCCCGTGTGGCCTCCGAGGAGGGTGACGACTTCTTCATCGGGCTTCTGCGCGGCGAGGGCTTCCAGCTCCTTCTGCGCGGCGGGCTGGAGGAGGTCGGCGGTCGACTCGCGGCGGATGATGCCTCGGCGCTCGAGCTTCTGCTGGCCGAACTGCTGGCCGGCGTCGCGGGCCGGATCGAGCGCGAACCGGTCGGCTTCGAGGCCTGGTTCCAGGACAACTGGAACGGCCTCGCGGCGACCACGCTGCTCGCGCTTCGTCGTCACGGGCCGGGCGTCCTCGATCTCGAGGACGAGCTCCTGCTGCGGACTTTTGATGCCGCACTCGAGGTGCTGGCCGAGGGCTTCGGCAAGGAGACGCCGAGCGGCGATCTCCTCGTCGCGGCGCTCGATGCGGCCGTGGCCGTGGTTGCCGACGACCCGGCCCTGCTCGACGAGGCGATCTCGCGCGACTGGCTCCGTGATCTCGTCTCCGGACTGGCCGGCGTCATGAAGGCGACCGGTGTGCGGAAGGCCTTCGGCCGGACCGCGCTCGAGGGCTACGGCAGGGCCGTGCTTCGGACCGTGGCCGAGCATCCGGAGATCGTCGACGTCGATTCCGATCTCGTGCGGTCGCTTCTGACCGAGGTCCTCGGCGGCATGGCGAAGGCCAGGACGCTCGGGATCGAGAGCCTCGGCACCGCGGTCGTGGCGGGTGCGCTGCGGGCGATCGAGGCGCAGCCCGGTCTCATCGACGGCGACTTCGGCAGCGTGGTCGGCGACTTCGCCGGACGCGTGGCGGCACTGGTCGAGGAGAGGCGGCTCAGCGGGGTGCAGGCCGCGGCGATCCTCGAGGCCGGGATCCTCGCCATCGCCGACAATCCCGGGCTGCGCGACGCGGCAAAGCGGGCGGTTGCTCGTTCGGTGGTCGAGGCGGTCGTCGCCGCGGCCGGGTCGGACGAGTTCGGGCTGCTCGCGGGTCAGGCCCTGGTGGTGACGACGCAGCGATTGTTGCGAGTGGTCGCTGCGCGCGGCCGGATGCTCTTCGGTGAGGCGACCGCGTCCACCGCCATCGTCAAGGCCATCGAGGAGGTCCTGCACGAGGGCCTCTCCGTCGCCGCCGACGAACTCGGCCGCAAGCTCGACCGATCGATGGTGCCCGAGCTGCTCGCCGCGCTGGTCGAGGCGCGGCTCGAGGGCGAGCTCTCGGCCGAGGTCGCGCGCGACGAGATCCTCGTGATCCTGGACGAGGTCTCGAACGCCATGGGCGTCGTGGCGCGCCTCACTTTCATCGAGGCTCACATCGAGGAGGGGAGCTGATCATGCGCCGGACTCTCGCCGTCGTCGTCCTCGTTCTCGGCAGTCTGCTTGCGGCCTGCGTCACCCGCGCCGAGGTGGAGGAGATCGTCCAGGCCTCGAACGAGACCACGATCCTCCTGCAGCAATCGGAGCGATTCGTCAGCGATCCGGCCGCGGGCGGCGAGGTCCTCGCGGTCGATCCGGCGGCGGTCTCGGCCCTGGTCGCGCGCATCGACGTCTTCATTGCGCAGCACCCCGACATGAAGGCCACGAACGACGCCCTGCGCGTGCGCAAGGCGATGATCCTCATGGCCGCGGGCCGGATGAACGGCGCCCGGGCGAGTTTCGCTGCCGTCGAGGGCGAACTCCTGAACGACCGCGACCGGGCGCTCGCCGCCAGCCACGAGACCCTGATCTGGTGGCGCGAGGTCGCCGTCCTCGACGACGCGGACGCGCTGCCGGGCCGCGAGGACTTCGAGGCCGGGCTCGCCGCGCTCGAGGGGGCGACCCGTGATCTCGATCCCACCTCGATCGACATCCGCTTCTACCTCGCCGAGATCCGGGCCTGGATGGCGCTCAAGCTGGTCATGCCCGTGCTGGTCGATCTGGAGGACGACGCCCTGGTGCCGACCATCGCGGAGCTTCTGCGCGCGCCGCTCGCGGACTACCTCGCTATCTTCAGCGCCGAGGAGGCCGCGCAGCTCGCCATCGTCCGCGACCTCGAGACGGTCGATGCCGAGGGGCTTCGCCGCCTGCCCCTCGAGCGCCTGCGCTGGATGTTCCACGCGCGCATCCTGGTGCGGGAGTACGCCCGCGTCGCGCGGCTCGCAGCCGAGGTCTTTCCCGACCTCGAGCCCGACTGGCCCGAACGCGCCCGGCCGCTTCTGCCCTGAAAGGAACCCGGACCATGACCCTCGTCACGCGACCGCACTTCCCGATCATCTACGTGCGCGGCTACGCCGGGAGCGAGGACGCCGTCGAGGAGACGGTGGCCACGCCCTACATGGGCTTCAACCTCGGCTCGACCAGGATTCGCCAGCGCTGGAACGGCGCGCTCGATCGCTTCATCTTCGAGTCGCCGCTGGTGCGGCTCATGAAGGACTACGGCTACCGCGACGTCTACGAGGCGGGCGACGAGCTGCCGGCAGGGACCTCGATCGAGCCGCGGAGCCTCGTCATCTACCGCTACTACGATCAGGTCTCGCCCTCGATGGCGGCCGAACCGGATCGTCCCGACATCCCGGTCTATGCCGAGGGTCTGGGGCAGCTCATCGAGAAGCTGCGCGACCAGGTCGCGGGCGACGACGAGGAGGCGCGCGCGGCCTTCCGGGTCTATCTCGTGGCCCACTCGATGGGCGGGCTGATCTGTCGCTGCTTCCTGCAGAACGATCAGGTCTCGACCGCGGAGACCAAGGCGCTGGTGGACAAGGTCTTCACCTACGCCACGCCGCACGACGGCATCGACATGCGCGTCATCGGCAACATCCCCGGCTTCTTCTCGCGCAACAACGCCAACAACTTCAATCGCGACAACATGCGCGACTACCTGGGCCTGCCGGAAGATCAGGAGCGCGCCCACGACCTCGGCGGCAAGTTCGACGAGGATCGCTTCTTCTCGCTGGTCGGCACCAACGACCGGGACTACGAGGTCGCCTCGGGCTGGTCCAGGCGCCTCATCGGACCGATGAGCGACGGCCTGGTCAGGATCAAGAACGCCGCGGCCAGGGGCACGCCGCGGGCCTACGTTCACCGCAGTCACAGCGGCCACCACGGCATCGTCAACTCCGAGGAGGGCTACCAGAACCTCGTGCGCTTCCTCTTCGGCGACGTCCGGGTGGACGGCATCCTGAAGGTCGACGAACTCGAGCTGCCCACCCGGGTCGAGAAGGCCTGGAAGGCCGGCAAGCGCGTGCGCGCCTCCTATCACTTCGAGGTGGTCCTGCGCCCGCGCGGCGCGCGCTACGACCTGCACCGGCGCACCACCGACGAGGGCTCGGCGATCTTCCGCAAGTTCGACGAGATGCTGATGCCCGAGAAGGCGGGCCTCGACGCGCCGCGGCAGCCCTTCCTGTTCTCGACCTTCCTCAGCGCGCGCTACCGGACCAAGAAGTCGGGGGCGCTGGTCTTCAGCATCGACCTGCGAGCGCTGGTGCCGGAATACGAGGTCGACGGCTTCCTCTGGCTCGACGAACACATCGAGGGCAGCCACCTCTATCGCGACACCATCACGATCGCCGCCGATTGCGACAGCTCGGGCTGCTGGAAGCTCCGCTACGGCTTCGACTCGCGGACGCCGGGCCGGGTCACGCGCAGCTGCGAGCGGATTGAAGACGAGGGCGGCGACCAGGTCTTCACGGTGCCGATCGCGTCGAAGTCGAGGCCCGGCATGAAGGCCAGGTTGGAGCTCCGCCCGCGCCGCTGGAATCTCTGATCGACGTAGGAGCGCCGCTCTGACCGAGCGGCATCCGGACGCCGTGGAGTTCACAGGCCGGCCTGTCGGGCCGGCGCGCCTGGCCTCAGTCCTTCGGGCTCAGGTGGTAGAGGTAGCCCCGGCTCTCGTCGAGCTCCGCGAAGTCGAGGGCCAGGCGATCGAGGTGGAGCGTTCGGCTCGGGCCCGCGATCAGGCCGAGGCGCAGGAGGAGCGGAACCGCGGCATCGCTGCGGTCGATCGCGATGAAGGAACGCCGGAAGCCCAGGTCGTCCGTCGGGCCGGCGCTCCAGTCGCCGAGAGAGGTCGCGCCTTCGAGTTCCAGGCGGAGGAGGGCGGCGAGCGGCTCCTCGGCTGCGGGGAGGTGGCTCAGCGAGAGACGGAGCCTGCCCGCGGGGAGGAGGCCGAGATCGGCCTCGGCGAGGACGATCGCGGGATCTCCGGGCTCGAGACGGAGCGTCTCGAGATCGGGCAGGGCGGAGCGGCCCGAGAGCCGGGTCTCGGGCCGGCGGATGTAGCCGAGCTTCAGATCGACGAGGGGACCCCGCTCGTCGGGGACGAGTCCGAGCACGAGGCTCTCGGTATCGACGGCGCGGGGGAGCGCCAGGTTGAGCGGCCTGCTCTCGCCGGCCGCGAGCTCGACCCGGCGGATGGCCTCGGCCAGGACGATCGGACCCTCGGCGTCACGCAGCGTGAGCCGTCCCGACTGCGGCGCCTCGTCGTCGATGTTGTCGAGGATGAGGCTGAGTTCCTGCCGGGTCGAGATCCAGACCAGATCACGGACCTGCAGCCAGGCCTCCTCGATCCAGATCTCGGCGACGGCGACGCCGAAGCCGCCGGCGACGCGGTTCTCCCAGCGCAGGACGATCTCGCCGTCCGCGAGGATCGCGGGCGGGAGCGGATAGACCATCTCGCCGGCGCGCTCACCGATGCTGATCGGGCCGTGCAAGAGCGCGTCGTCGGCGAAGAGCCGGATCGCGCTCGGCATCGGGAGATCGCCGGAGCCGCGCAGCGCCGCGTCGGGGTAGCGGATGCGGAGCTGGAGCGGTCGGGACGGGTCGGGGATCGCGAATCGATAACGCAGGCCCTCGTCGGCCGTGGCGCGGATCGAGTGGCGCGGCAGGTTCGCGCCCGCGTACTGGCGCAGGGCCGGATGGCCGCCGGCATGACGGTCGTCGAAGAAGCGGTGGCCGCAGTCGCGATAGGCGATCACCCGGCCGCGCGCGAACTTCGCGGCGTCTACGGTCATGACGTTGGCGAGGCTCAGCTGCACGCTCACCACGAGGAAGACCAGATTGAATGCGGCGCCGAAGGCGAGCAGCGTCGCGGCGCGTTCGCCCGCGAGCCGCTGCCAGCCGAGGGCGAGGAGCGCCGCGAGTGCCGGAGCCAGGGCCATGAAGTAGCGGCCGTGGATGTGCTGGTAGTGCCGGTTGGCGACGAGGATGGCGAGGGTCAGGAAGACGAGGCTCGCGAGCGCCGCGCCGCGGCCCGCCGTCCTCTCGATCGGCTCGCTGGCGAGGCCGGAGACCTGGATCTCGCCCGTGCCTTCGCGCTCGCCTTCTCCCTCGCTCGTGCCCTGGGCTGCGGGCTCCGGAGCCTGGTCCCGGCGGCGGCGTCGGCCGGATCGTTGCTGACCATGACCGGACTGTCGCGCACGCGGCAGGAACGCAGCGAGGAGCGCCAGGACGGCGAAGGCCATCGGCGGCAGGAAGAAGAGCCCCGGCGCCTCGATCCCGACCGCGCCGATCTGACCGAAGAAGGAGTGGAAGAGGCGCTCCAGGACGTCGAGCGGCCCGAAGACGGGGTGGAACTCCTGGAGGCGCAATAGCCAGGGCTTCAGTTCAGCGTGGTGCTCGAGCGCGAGCAGGCTCCCGGTCTCCTTGAACCGCAGGCCGTACCACCAGCCCGCGACGAGCAACGGCCCGACGGCGAGAAGCGCCAGCGAGCGCAGGCGGACCGCGACCCTCACCCGGTCGTCGCCGAGGACCAGCAGGCCGAGGAAGAGCGCCGGGCCGATCGCGTGCAGCTTGCAGAGGAAGGCCAGGCCGAGCACCAGCGCCGGC
>JBFIHP010000113.1:0-8102 GCA_041601735.1 Planctomycetota bacterium
CGACGCCGCTCGTCTCCGGCGTGCTCTACTTCGGGGTCGTGCTCTGGGGGCAGGATACGACCTCCTGGGCGACCGACCGGACCCTCGACGGCGAGGGCCTCGGCGCGCGCGGCGCGCGCGAGATCTCGGAGCTCTGGTGGGACAGCAGCCGCAGCCGCTACGAACTCTTCTCGCTCCACCGCGGCCAGGGCAGCGCCGGAAACTTCGAGGACGACGTCTTTCCCTCGCGGGCGCAGATCATCCTGACCGTCGCCGCCGAGGGCGTGAAGGCGGCCGACGCCCGTCTCCTCGGCCCGATCAACGCGCAGGGCAAGACCCTCAGGATCGACCGGGTCGATCTGTTCGACGGCGCCGAGGGCGAGGCGCCAAGCTACTTCCGCATCGACGACGAGTGGTTCAAGGTCCGCTCGGCGAGCGGTCGCGACATCACCGTCGTGCGCGGCGCGCGGCTGTCCACGGCCGCCAAGCACGACGCCGGCGCCGAGGTGATGGTGGGGCGGACCTTCCGCATGTCCATCGACATCCCCGCGCATCGCTCCTACTTCCGCGGACCGGGGGAGAAGCGATGAGCGGCATGCAACGACGGGACGGAGCGGCGGGCTTCACCCTGGTCGAGATCCTGGTGGCGATGACCGTCCTCCTGATCGGGATGACCGGGATCATCACGCTGTTCTCGACCGGACTCAGCCTCGAGCGGCGCGGCAGCCTCGCGGTGGACGCCGCGGTCGCGCTCGAAGACGTCATGCCCGAGGTGCGGCGGCAGATCGAGGAGCGCCTGCAGGAGGCCGAAGACGTCGATGCGGTCGACCTGCCGCGCAACCCGATCCCGGGCTGGCTGGGGCTCGATTACCTGGCGCGCGCGCGGCGCATGCCGGACCTGAACAACCCCTCGGCCTGGTTGCTCGAGGTGACGGTGGTCGCGAGGGGAACGCCCCCCGATCGTGGACTCAGTTACGGATTCCTCCCCGTGCGTTTCGGCCGGACCTACGAGACCTTGGTTCGCGAAGCCGAGCGGGAGACGATAGAACGGAAGTGAGCCGGGTGGTCCGGCAGAAAGGATCGGCGATGAGAAACCTGAGCAAGGCCCTTCTCTCCTGCCTCCTCGTCCTCGTCTTCGCCCTCGCCCTGAAGGCGGAGATCATCTTTCTCAAGGACGGGCGGCTCCTGCACGTGAAGGTGCTGAGCGGCGACGAGCGCGGGATCGCGGTCGAGCGACTCGACAACGGCGGCAAGCTCTTCCTCCGCTGGGAGCATCTGCGCGAGCAGGATCGCAAGCGGCTGCGCATCGAGTTCGGCCTCGACGACGACGACTCCGGCATCGACCTGATGATGCCAGGGCATCGTCTGCACGCCCGGAAGGGCGACTACCAGGACGGGCTCATCGTGGAGGAGACACAGGACAAGGTCGTCCTCATGCGCGAGGGCGGTCGCGTGGAGTACCTTCGCGCCGCGATCCGAAGGATCGAGGAGCGGCAGGTGAGCGTCTTCGACGTCTACACGCCCGAGGAGCTCTACCAGCAGCGGCTCGGCGAGATCCAGCCGGTGGACGGCGACGTCGTCGGCCACTTCGAGATGGCGCGCTGGGCCACCAAGGTCGAGGTCTACCACGAGGCCATCGGGCACTACCTGAAGGTCCGCGAGGCCGATCCCGAGTACAAGTCCGAGTACATCGACAACCAGATGAAGCGGCTCGAGATCCTCGACCGCAACAAGGAGCTCCGGGCCGCGATCCGCACCGCCGAGCGGGCGGGCTATCGCAACCGCTTCGCCGAGTGCCTGGCCTACTTCGACGAGATCCTGGCTGTGAGCGGCCTCGACCCGCAGCTCAAGCAGGAGGTCGAGAAGAAGCGCGAGCGCTTCGTGAAGCGGCGCTGGAAGTACTACTCCGAGGAGGTCGTGAAGACCTACCACCGCGAGGTGAGGAAGCGCCTGAAGGCTCTCGCCCAGAGCAAGGACATCCGCTCGACGAACGCCGAGGAGGCGCTTAGCGTCCAGAAGGCGATGAGCTACTGCCGCTCGCAGCTGCACAAGGATATCGTCGAGGACATCGCGAAGAAGTTCGAGCTCGACCCCAAGAAGGAGGTCGAGGAGATGTGGAAGAACCGCAAGTTCAACATCAAGCTCTCCGGCACCTACGGCTCGGGCACCTTCATCGTCGAGAGCGCCGGCGGCGGCAACACCGGCGGCCTCCAGGAGGGCCAGCTCAACCGGCGCATCCAGGAGGCGCGGGAGCGGCTCGAACGCTCGCTCCGCGGCGGCGAACAGAACCAGCAGCAGCAGGCCGCGCCGCCGAAGCTCATCTCGAAGGACGAGTGGTGGGTGCAGGCCGACTCGGTGCAGCGCGAGTTCTTCCTGCGCGCCTACTACGCCGAGCACTGCGGTCAGATGCAGATCATCTCGACCTCCTGGCGGGCCTGCCAGACATGCGGCGGCACCGGCAGCATCAAGCAGCTCGGCGCCCAGGGCGGCTTCGTCAAGGTCACCTGCCCGCGCAGCCACGGCCTGAAGGGCGACAAGGTGGTCTACTACCGCTGAGCGCCCGCCCTCGATCGATCGAGGAGGGGCCGCGATGCCGGGAGGCGTCGCGGCCCCTTCTCGTGCGGGGGGCGGAAGATCGCCCGCGGCACTTGAATCGGAGCCGCCGAGCTTCGAAGCTGGGGGCGCTCCCTGTTCCTCCGATCGGACGATGCCATGACGCCCAAGCTCGCCGCTCTCCTGATCCTGCTCGCCGCCCTCGGCGCCTGCCGCACCACGCCCAACCTGCGCGAGGCCCGGGTCGAGCCCCGCGCGGACGCGGCCCGCGAGGTCGCGGAGGCGGAGGCGGGCCGCCCGGGCGAGGCCGCGACGGCCTCGGGCCGGGTCTTCCCCGATCGCATCCGCTCCGCGGGGCGCGGCCCCGACTATCTCGCCTGGAGCGAGGCCTCCGACAAGGTCGTGGCTCGGGTCGGCGGCGAGGATCTGCGCAAGAGCCAGGTCTTCGACGCGATGCTCGAGACCATGCCCGAGGAGGTGCGCGGCACCATCGCCGTCCTGCTCGCGAACCGCATCGTCGCGGCGGAGTGCGCGCGGCACGGGATCGAGGTGCCGGAGACCGAGGTCGAGAGCTGGTTCGCCGCCCAGGAGCAGCTCCTCCGCCGACGCGCGGCGGCGGAGTTCGGTCCCGGCACCGACTTCGGCCGCTTCATGGAGATCCGCTTCGGCCAGACTCCCGCACAGTACGAGCGGACGGCGAAGGGCCGCGAGCGCGCCCGGCGCCTCCTGGCCCGGCTCATCCGCTTCCAGGAGATGCTCGACGACCGGGTCGAGCTGCGGATCATCAGCGTGACCGACCGCAGCGTCGCGCTCCGGCTGCGCGAGCAGATCGACCAGGGCGCCGACTTCGCGATCCTCGCCGAGCAGTACAGCGTCCACCCTTCGGCGGAGCAGGGGGGGCTCATGGTCCCGGTCTGGCGCGGCACCCTCAACGAGGACCTCGATCGCGTGGCCTTCGATCTCCAGGTCGGGGCGACCAGTCCGGTCGTGCATGCCCGCGATCGGAGCGGCCGCGACCGCTTTCAGATCGTCAAGGTGGTCCGGCGCCTGCCCGGCCGGCAGCTCTCCTGGAGCGAGGTCGAGGCCGAGATCGTCAGCGGTATCTCCGAGCGCCCGCTCGACCAGGACGAGTGGTACATGTGGCAGCTCCGTCTGGAGCGCTCGGGGCAGATCGAGCTCCTCGACATCTGAGAGCGACCTGTCCCGAGCAACTGATAGGATCGGGGCAGTCCCGAGGAGACGACGATGCCCGAAGTCCAGCCCGAGAAAGAGCTCGAGTCCGCCCTCGTCGAGGTTCCGGTCCAGGCGACCGAGGACGAGGCCGGCGAAGCCCCGGAGTCCGCCGCCGACGTCGAATCGGAGGAGGCCTCCGCCGAGGGACCGGACCGGACCGCGCCGACGAAGCGCGCGAAGGCCGGCCCCGCCGAGCGGGAGGACGACGAGGACGACGACCGGGAGGACGACGATGGTGATGACGGGAGGCGGCGCCGGCCCTGGGGTCAGCCCCGGGTCGAGGCCACGCTCGAGGCCCTGCTCTTCGCCTCGCCCGACGTTCTCGGCTTCCGCCAGATCCGCGGCATCCTCCCCGAGGACAAGGTCTCGAACGAGGCGATCCGCGCGGCGCTGAAGGCGCTCGAGGAGCGCTACCAGGCCAGGGGCTCCGGCATCCTGCTGGTCGAGATCTCCGGCGGCTGGCAGATCCAGACCCGCGAGGAACACTTCGAGTTCGTGGGCTCGCTGGCGCGAACCCGGATCGAGGAGAAGGTGACGCCCGCGGCGCTCGAGACCCTGGCGATCATCGCCTACAAGCAGCCCATCACCCGGGCCGAGATCGACGCCATCCGCGGCGTCGGCTCCGGCCAGATCGTCCGCACCCTGATGGACAAGAAGATGGTGAAGGTGGTCGGGCGGGTCGATCTTCCCGGCCGTCCCTTCCAGTACGGCACCACCAAGCACTTCCTCGACCACTTCGGCCTGAAGGGCCTGAAGGACCTGCCGCGAGGCAAGGAACTCTGAGGAATCGGGGCTCCGCGAGGCCGACTTCACCCGGGCGAATGATCATGCGGGGCAGGAGCTTAGAGCGAATGAGGCCGTTCTTGTCTCGGCTGCGCCGGCCCGTATAATTCGCGATCCTCCTGCCGCACCGAGCCTGCCGGTTCACCTCCAGCTCGGGGCATGCAAGTGGCGATCTCATAACGACTTGGAGAACATGCGCATGTTCCGGTTCATGGACAAGTACAGGGTACACATCCTCCTCGTGGTCCTCCTGGCCATGGTTGGATTCGGTGCCTGGGCCTCGCTGGTCGACCTGGTCGGCTCCAGCTCGCAGGACCGGCTCGATCCCGAGGAGGTCTGGGCCACTGCGCAGATCTTCGGCGAGGAGCAGCAGATCAGCCTCGAAGACGTCAAGGACGTCATGGGCTTCTACGGCTTCGAGGGCGACGAGGACACCGCCGGCGCCGTGCTCGCCAGTATCATCCGCAAGCGCATCGCCGAGTCGGATCACGGCTTCCCCGTCGCTCCCGAAGAGGTCGAGCTCGCCCTGAAGGAGCGCTTTCAGGAGCCGCTCCGCCAGATCAACGGCGGGCGCTTCGACAAGGAGGTCTACGCCCAGTTCGTCGCCAACTTCCGCATGACCCCGCAGCAGTTCGAGGCCCAGGTCGCGGAGGACCTCCGGCTTGCCAAGACCCTGCGCGAACTCGCTCGCGCCGGGTCGATGCCGTCGCTGGTCCGGATCATCGAGGTCGCTCGCAAGGACAACCAGAAGATCAAGGTGAAGGGAGTCTTCTGGGACTCGGCCAGCTTCAAGGAGGCGGCCAAGCTCTCCCGCGACGACAACGGCAACCTCACCGCCGAATCGATCGCCTCGCTCCAGGCCTACTTCGACGAGCTCAACGAGGACGAGAAGCGAGCCCTGGCGCTGAAGGGTCCGATGGTGACCGTGGACTTCCTCGGTTACGACTTCAGCCTGCACGCCGACGACCAGGCCTTCCTCGACGATTACGCCAGGGTCCATGAGGCCTCCGGCAAGTCCCTGGAGCAGATCTGCGCCGAGATCGAGATCACGCCCGAGGACGTCACGGTCATGAAGGAACGTCTCGCCCGCATGCGCGACGCCTACGGCCTGGACGCCGACGCCGATGTCGAGGCGGTCTGGACCGAACGTCAGGCCCGCTTCGAGGCCGAGATCCGCGTCATCAAGCACGTGCGGGCCCTCTGGTCCAAGCTCGACGGCGAGATCAAGTCCGGCCAGGAGGTGGATCTGGCCCAGGTCGCCGCCGACAACAACCTGATCTACTTCGAGTGGAAGGACCGCTACCTCACCGACCTGAGCAAGGACGGCGTCGCCTTCCAGAGCGGCGGCCTCTACCAGCTCCAGCTCGCCAGCAACGCGGTCGGCAACCTGCTCGACATGCGCAATCCTCCCGGCTCCACGACGATGCACTTCGGGACCGGCGCCGTGGACGTGATCGGTCGCCACATCGCCGCCTTCCGCCTGCTCGCGCGCGACATGCAGCCGCTGGCCCGCTTCTCCGACCCGGACGTCCGCGAGTCTCTCGTGCAGCGCCTCGAGAACAAGCGCACCGAGGAGCTCCGCGACGAGGCCTTCCAGAAGTTCCAGGACCGGATGACGGAGATCACGAGCGAGAAGGCGAAGGAGAAGATCGACGAGATCCGCGCCCGCTTCGACGAGGAGATCGCGGAGGCCGTGAAGGACCTCGATCCCGAGAAGGAAGAGGACAAGGCGCGCATCGAAGAGATCACCACCGAGAAGAACGACGAGGCCGAGGCCCTGATGGACGAGGCTCGCGCCGAGCACCGCTCCGCGGCCTTCGATCAGATCCTCGAGGAGACGCCCGACGCCGGCCTGGTGGTCGAGGAGGGCTTCTTCCGGCCCTTCGACTCGACCCGCGAGCAGCCGGTCGATCGCGAGGCGGCCTTCGAGACCCGCGCGCGTTCGTCGCTGCGGCGCGAGTTCCGCAGTCTCCACGACCAGAACACGATGGAGATCTACATCGAACCGGGCACCGTAAGCGACGTCGTCCAGTCGAGCACCTACCCCGGCCTGAAGGGCGTCGCGAAGCTGGTCGAGAAGAAGACCCCGACCGATCGCGAACTCCTCCTGCGTCCGAGCGTCCTGCGCATCTCCGCCATGAACGCCGCCCGAGCGGTGAACAAGGAGCGAGGCGACCGGGATCTCTGGGACTTCGAGGCCCTGAAGACCCGCAACTTCAAGGTCGATCCGGGCAAGTTCATGACCGAGATCGAGAAGTTCCGCAAGCGCGAGGAGGAGCGCTCGCAGATGCGGCGCGAGTTCGACGAGACGCGGCGCAGGCTCGAGGAGCAGCGCAAGGCGGCGGAGAACAAGGTCGATGACGCGAACGTGACCCCCGGTGAGCGCGGCCTCAGCACGGTCCCCGGTCAGCAGCCGGTCAAGCCGGTCGAGAAGACCGAGGACGAGAAGGCGGCCGAGAAGGACGCCGAGGCCCTGAAGGACGACGAGCAGGACAAGTAGTCGTCGTCGACTCGCGATCACGAAGGCCCCGACGTCTCAGGATGTCGGGGCCTTCTTCATGGAGCCCCGACGAGCGCCGAGGAGCGTCGAGGAGCGCCGCTCTGACAGAGCGGCATTCGACACTCGCCGGCGATCGATCCGGACAGTGCGGGCCGAAGACGCTCGGGCAGTCCGATGCCGGCCTGTCAGGCCGGCGCTCCTCGGCGCTCCTATCGATCGCTCGGCTCGTCGTCGGGGAACTGCCGGAGGAGTTCGGCCTCGTAGGCGCGGCGCGAGCGCTCCTCGTCGCCCGGGACCGGGTCGAAGCCGCCCTTCGACCAGGGGTGGCAGCGGCAGAGGCGGCGGACGCCCAGCGAGCCGCCGCGCAGGAGCCCGTGCAGTCGGAGCGCCCGCAGCATGTACTCGCTGCAGGAAGGGCGGAAGCGACACAGCGGCGGCATGAGCTTGCCCGGGAAGACGCGCCAGGCGCGAACGAGCAACTCGGCGATTCGCGCGGGCATCTTCGCGAGGGTCACGATTCTCCGGCCCCTTCGAGCTCGCGCTCGAGCTTGCGCAGGAGGTGCCGGAAGGAGGAGAGCATCTCGTCGAAGTCCGCCGCCGTCCGGAAGCTGCGCGGGATGACGATGATGTCGAGCGGCCTGGAGAAGGTGCCCGCCTCGCGCCGGAAGACCTCGCGCAGGATGCGCTTCACCCGGTTGCGCTGGACCGCGTTGCCGATCCGCCTGCCGACCGACAGCCCGAGACGGCTGCAATCACCGGGGGCCGGGCGCCAGCAGAAGGTGAGGTTGCGATTGCGGATCGAGCGGCGGTCGCCGTAGATGGCCGCGAAGTCGCGGCGCGAGCGAACGCGCCGGTCGCGGCCGAATCCGCCGGCCGCCGCGGTCACTGGCGCTCGACGTCGGTCCGGCCGAGTTTCTGGAGGAGGCGCGAGCGCAGCTTGTAGGCGCGCTGCGTGTCCTCGGTGAATCCGGGAGTCGAGCGGATGAAGATCTCGATGTGCTCGAGCGCCTTCTCGTGGTTCTCGAGTCGCTCGTAGCTCTCGGCCATCGGGACG
>JBFIHP010000114.1:0-8067 GCA_041601735.1 Planctomycetota bacterium
GATCGACATCGCCGCGGGTCACCAGGATCTCGGCCCGCTGGCAGCAGGTCAAGCGCGAGCTGGCGCAGACGGCACAGGGGTGCATCTCAGCTCACCGCTTCCGCATCGAGCGGGTCGGGGTAGCGGAAGATGCCGCCCTCGTAGTTGCGGACGAGGAGATCGTCGCCGTCACGGCCGACGATCGCCTGCTCCATGAGCGGGATCTTGCCGCCGCCGCCGGGCGCGTCGATGACGAATTGCGGCACGGCGTAGCCGGTGGTGTGGCCCCGCAGGCCCGCGATGATCTCGAGGCCCCTCGAGACCGGAGTCCTGAGGTGGGCCGATCCGGTGATCGGGTCGCACTGGTAGATGTAATAGGGCCGGACGCGATTCCTGAGCAGGCCCTGCATCAGGCGCTTCATCACCGGCACCTCGTCGTTCACGCCGCGATTCAGGACGGTCTGGCTGCCCAGCGGGATGCCCGCGTCGGCGAGCCGGCCGCAGGCCTCGGCCACCTCCGGCGTCAGCTCGTTCGGGTGCTGGAAGTGGATGCTGAGCCAGAAGGGGTGGTGACGGCGGAGGATCGCGGTCAGCTCCGGCGTGATGCGCTGGGGCAGCACCGCGGGCACCTTCGAGCCCATCCGGATGAACTCGATGTGCGGGATGGCGCGCAGCCGCGACAGGAGCCACTCGAGCCGGTCGTCGCCCATCGTGAGCGGATCGCCGCCGGAGATGAGCACATCGCGCACCTCCTCGTGCTCGGCCAGGTAGTTTAGGGCGACCTGGTACTGGTCGAGGTTGAAGTGGAACTCGCCCGTCTTCCCGACCATGCGCGCCCGGGTGCAATAGCGGCAGTAGGTGGCGCAGAAGTTCGAGACCAGGAAGAGGACGCGGTCCGGATAGCGATGGACCAGTCCGGGGACGACCATGTCGTCGTCCTCGGCGAGCGGGTCGTCGGCCTCACCGGCACCGCTCACGAACTCGCCGGCCACCGGGATCATGGTGCGCCGGATCGGGTCCATCGGGTCGGCCGGGTCGATCAGGGCAGCGTAATAGGGCGTGATGCCCACCGGCAGACGCCCGCCGAGCCGGGCGACCGTGCTGCGCTCGTCCTCCGAGAGCTCGAAGAGCCGCTCGAGCTCCCCAAGATCGCGGACTCGAGCGCGGAGCTGCCAGCGCCAGTCGTTCCAGGTCTCGTCGGCGACGTCGGCGAAGTGACGGTCGCGGAAGGCCCGGACGGGAGCCGAGATGGGGAAGACGGAAGGGAGCGGAGCGAGGCGAGAAGCGGCCTCGGTCCGCGCGATACTGGGAGGTTCGTCGCCGGTGGAATCGACCAGCGGAGCGCGGGCGCTCTTCGACGGACGTCTCGCGCGGCGAGGTTCCGGCATCGGGTTGTTCATGAGATGGCAGCGGCCTGTTGCGTGGTCACGCAGCGCCCGAACCGGCGAGGTCCGCCGGACACGCCCGGCGAGCTTGGCCTTCTCGGTTCGATCGCCCGAGGGCGACGATCGGAAGATAGATCGCGCGATGACCGACGCAATGCCCTCGACCCCGACAGAGGGATTTTTTTGAGACCGCCGTCCCGTCGGGCGGGAGGGGGGAGGAGCCGTCCCCGCCCCCGGTCAGTCGTCGAGGTAGACCTTCGGCAGGGCCAGCACGGGAACGTGGGCCGTCCTGACCACGCGCTCGGTCCGGCTCCCCAGGACGTGGTCGCCCAGGGAGTCGCGCCCCGCCGTCGCCATGACCACCATGGGATTGCCGAACTGCTTCAGCACGTCGGCCATGGTGACGATGACGGCACCCACCTCGCAGACGCCCTCGACCTCGACCCCGGCCTTCTCGGCCGCCAGCCGCGCGACCTCCTTGATCTTCTTGCCGACATCCTCGATGAGCGAGGGCAGGTAGGTGTCCAGGCTCGGGATGCCGTCGATCGGATAGGCCGCCGCGAAGTAGTCGTCGATGACGTGGAGGGCCGTGACGCCCACGTCGAGGCGCTTGGCGATCTCACAGGCGGCGGCGAGGGCGCGCTCGGAGGTCGCGGAGAAATCGACCGGGCAGACGAGGCGGTCGAATGCGGCGTCGCCGCCGGTCTTCTTCACCTTGTCGAGGTCCAGCGTGAGGACGGGGATGCGGCAGCTCCTGAGAACCCGCTCGGCGACGCTGCCGAAGAGGAGGTGGTCGAAGCCGCTCCGTCCGTGGGTGGGCACCATGACCAGGTCGGCGCCGGCCTTGTCGGCCGCATTCATGATCGAGTCGACGAGGGTGTCGAAGGTGGCGACGCTCAGGGTCTCGACCTCGATCTTGCGGAGAGCGGGGTCGTCCACCAGGGCATCCAGCCAGCCCTCGGTGATCTCGACCCGGGCCGCGCTGGGGCCGGCGTCGAGCCAGCGCTCCGGGGCCGAGTGGAACAGGACCAGGGCGGCCTCGAGGTGCCTCGCGATCCAACCCACCTCGACCTTGCAAGCGTGGAAGTGTTCCTCGTTATCGACGCAGAGGAGGATCTTTCTCGGGAACATCGTTCAACTCCTGTCAGAGGCCTCGGAGGTTGCCATTGTAACCCCTCGGGAGATGCAAGATCCGTTCCGCTCGCTGCGATTGCGGCCTGAGCCCGGGGCGGTAGGAGGCGGGGGACCCGGCTCGCCGGATCGAGGGCGATGCGCGACGATTTGCCGGAAGTCTTGTTCCCGTAGCGCCTTCTCGTCGCTTACAATCCTCATCCCGGACCACGAGGACGAGAACCGATGGGCGAGCAAAACGTCACCGAGTCGCGCGAGACCGCCGAGCTGCGGGCCTTCGTGCGTCACGTGCTGCGCGACCTGAGGGCCCTCGAGCACATGCTCAAGAGCGGCGTCATCGAATCGGGGATCACCCGCATCGGCGCCGAGCAGGAGTTCTTCCTGGTCGATTCGGCCTGGCGCCCGACACCGGCGGCGCCCGAGGTCCTGAAGCGCATGACGGGGCGGAGCGTCACTCCGGAGCTCGCCCGATTCAACATCGAGCTGAACGCACCGCCCTATGATCTGGGCGGCGACTGCCTCTCCGAACTCGAGAGGCACCTCGTCGAGGGCGCCGCCGAGATGCGGGTCGTCGCGCGCGAGCTGGGCGCCGAGATCTGCATGACGGGGATCCTGCCGACCCTGGTGATCTCCGACCTCTCGACTTCGAACATGGCGGACTCGCCGCGGTATCGGGCCTTCGACGAGGCGCTGCGCCGCCTCAGGGGCGGCGCCTACGAGTTTCGCATCAAGGGCACCGACGAGCTCTCGCTCCGGCACGATTCGGTCATGGTCGAGGCCTGCAACACCTCGTTCCAGGTCCACATCCAGATCGACCCCGATCTCCGGTCCTTCAACGACGCCTACAACACTGCCCAGCTGATCTCGGCGCCGGTGATCGCCGCGGCGACCAACTCGCCGATCCTCTTCGGTCGCAGGCTCTGGCGGGAGACCCGGCTCGCGCTCTTCCAGCAATCGATGGACACGAGGCAGGCCTCGCAGCACCAGCGCGAGACCAGTCCACGGGTCAACTTCGGCGATCGCTGGATCACCGGCGGCATCCTCGAGATCCTGAAGGAGGACATCTCGCGCTTCCGTGTCCTGCTCGGGATGCCGATCAGCGAGAATCCCTTCGACGCTCTCGAGGCCGGGAGACCGCCGAAGCTCGACGCGCTCCGCCTTCACAACGGTACCGTCTACCGCTGGAATCGCCCCTGCTACGGCGTCGGCGGCGGCAAGCCCCATCTGCGCATCGAGAATCGTCTGTTGCCGGCCGGGCCCAGCATCATCGACGAGATCGCGAACGCGGCCTTCTGGCTCGGGCTCATGGTGGGCTTCCGCTCGGTCTGCCCCGGTTTCGAGGATCGGATGGAGTTCGACGACGCCCGCGGCAACCTCGTGCTCGCGGCCCGCCACGGCCTCGCGGCGCAGTTCCACTGGTTGGACGGGCTCCAGCTGCCCGCCCAGGAGCTGATCCTCGATCATCTGCTCCCCGTGGCGGAGGCCGGGCTGGCCTCGCGCGGCATCGTCGAGGCCGATCGTCGCCGGTATCTGGGCGTCATCGAACAACGGGTCGGCTCGGGGCTCACCGGCTCGCAGTGGATCCTCAGCTCGCTGGCCTCGATGCGTCACCACGGCTCGCGCACCGAGCGCCTCGCAGCCCTCACCGCGGGCATGACCGCGAGACAGGAGAAAAACGAACCCGTGCATACCTGGTCACTCGCCGACATCGACGAATCCGGCGGCTGGAAGCAACACTACCAGCGAGTCGAACAATACATGACGACCGATCTCTTCACCGTCAACCAGGACGAGGCCGTGGATCTCGTCGCCTGTCTCATGGACTGGCGGCACATCCGCCACGTGCCGGTCGAGGACGACAGGGGCTGCCTCGTCGGCCTCGTCTCGCACCGGCTCGTCCTGCGTCTGGTCGCGAACGGCTGGTCGCGCGACGACGGCACGCCCGTGCCGGTGCGCGAGATCATGCAGAAGAACGTGGTCACGGTCAGTCCGGAGACGACCACGATCGACGCGATCGAGCTGATGAAGGAACACCGGGTCTCCTGCCTTCCGGTGCTCAAGGACGAGCATCTCGTGGGCATGGTGACCGAGACGGACTTCGTGAGGATCGCCGCGCCGCTCCTGGAGCAGGCGCTCCGGGATTGAGGCGGCCCGGATCAGGCCCCGGTGGCCCGCTCCTGGGATGCGTCCATCAGGGCCAGGAGTTCGCGCGCCCCCGCCCACTGCTCGGCCTCGTCCGGGCTGATCTGGTCCAGGCGCTCGGCGAGGAGGACCTCGTCCTCGGCCTCCAGCATCGCCGCGGCCGCGGGGTAGGTCTCCCGGTTCTCGCACTCGATGTGCTCGCGCACCATCTGGGCGTAACCGAGGCCGTTCCAGATCCAGGCGGTCCGTCGCTCCGGCGAACTCATGTCGAGGACCTGCTTCATGCCCTCGATGTGGTGGCGGGCGTCGTGGTGGTCGTGAACGAGTCGCCGTGCCATGACCCGGTCCATCTGGGATCGCCGCAGGAGGTGCTCGAAGAGCCCCTGCTCCTCGCGCCGGTTGTGGAAGCGCTCGATGAAGTTGTCGATGAACTGCAGCACGCGCGCGGGGGCGGGGGCCGGACTCTCACCCCGGTCGAGCCTGCGGCAGTAGGCGACGAATAGATCGAGGAAGGCCGCGATCAACTCGTGGTCCGTACTCAGGCGGTCGATGGTGCCGGCGCGCGTCATCGGGCTCTCTTCAGGGTCGAATCGGTTTCAGCAAGACGTGGACTTCCTCAGTACTTCATAGGCCTTGAGCATCGGTTCTGCAAGATCCAATGAGCTGATGACCCCCACCAGACGGCCTTTTTCGACCACCAGGACGTGGTGGATGGAGTTGTCGCGCATCAGGCGGGCGACGTCCGGGAGGGTCGTTCCGGGCTCACAGGCGATCACCGCGGGATTCATCGCCTGGCGGGTCGGGACGTCGGCCCAGGAGCTCTTCCGGGCCAGGCCGAAGTGGATCAGGTCGGTCTTGGTCACGACTCCCGCGAGTTCGCCGGCCTCGTCGAGAACGGGGAGGGTGGAGATGCGGTGCGTCTCCATCACCGAGGCGACGTCGTGGAGGCTGGCCTCCAGGCTCGTCGTGATCGGCGGTCTCATGAGGTCGCGCGCCTTGCTGAACATGTCGTGCTCCGATCGTCGGCTCAGCGGCCGTACTCTTCGGTGATGAAGCGCTCCAGGACCTCGTTCTCGGCCTGCTCGTGGCCGCGGACATGGTCCAGGAAGCGCAGGATGCGATCCTGGAATTCTCGACAGTTCGAGTCCTCGAAGCTGGCGGCCTCGAGAGCATCCATCTCGCCGCGCATGTGCTCGTGATCGTCGCGGAGACGATCGACCTGCTCGGCGAGATGCGGTTTGTCGAGCTTGACCCCCTTCATGTAACCGTCCTTCTCCTCGTAGCGGAAGTGGGCGCGCAGCTTTTCGATGAACGACCGCAGCTCGCGTTCGATCACCTGGCGGGCTCGACCGTTCTCGAGGGCCTCCGGAGCGGCGCTGGTCAGAAGCCGCAGACGATCGGACTCGTAGTCGAGTTCCTGGTGCTGCGAGAGGACGCCTCTCTTCTTCTCGGTCATGACTCCACTCCTCAGGTGTGGATGTCGAATTTCTCCATCCGGTAGCGGATCTGGTCGCGGCTCATGTGCAGGAGCCGCGCGGCAGCGGACTGGTTGCCGTTGGAGAGCTCGAGGGCGTGCTCGATCAGGCTCTTCTCGAAGGCCTCGAAGTCGAGTCCCTGGGGTCCCAGGACCAGTTCCGCCTGGTTCTTGCTGGGTTGGGGTCCGCGCGGCGACAGGAACCTCGGGAAGTCGTCGGGGCCGAGCTTCGGTCCCTCCGAGAGGATCATCGCCCGCTCGATGACGTTGCGCAGCTCCCGGACGTTTCCCGGCCAGTCGTGCGTCTGCAGGGCGGCTTCCATCTCCGGCGCGATACCGTCCACCTTCTTGCGGAACTCCCGGGCGAAGGCGACCACGAAGAGGTGAGCGAGATCGATCACGTCCTCCGGGCGCTCCCGGAGCGGCGGGATCTCGACCGGGATCACCGCCAGGCGGTAGTAGAGATCCTCGCGGAAGCTCCCGTCCGCCATCTTCTCCTCGAGGCTCTGGTTGGTCGCGGCGATGAGTCGGACATCGACATGGATCTCCTTCGTGCCGCCCACCCGGCGGAAGGTCTTCTCCTCGATGAAGCGCAGGAGCTTGGCCTGGAGGGAGAGCGGCATGTCGCCGATCTCGTCGAGGAAGATGGTGCCGCCGTCCGCCAGTTCGAAGAGACCGGCCTTGGTCCCGGTCGCGCCGGTGAAGGAACCCTTCTGGTGGCCGAAGAGCTCGCTCTCGAGCAGGTTCTCGCTGAAGTCGGTGCAGGTGATCGTCATGAAGGGCCCGCGGGCCCGAGCCGAGCTGTAGTGGATGCGTTTGGCGACGAGGTTCTTGCCGGTGCCGCTCTCGCCCAGGATCAGCGCGGTGGAGGCGCCGGCCTGGTTGATCTTGGCGATGAGCGCGTCGATCTGCGCGATCGCCGGGCTCTTGCCGATCATGGCGGGAGCCTTGTCGCTCACCATGGCCTCGCGCCGGAGGCGCTCGACCTCGCGGCGCAGGCGGGTGGTCTCGAGACCCCGCTTCACGTGCTCCAGCATCTCGCTGAAGTCGAAGGGCTTCTTCACGTAGGTGTAGGCGCCGGCCTTCATCGCCTCCACCACGCCCTCGATCGAGCTGTAGGCGGTCATCATGATGACGACCTGGCCGGGGTTGGTGCCGGCGATCTTGTCCAGGACCTGCAGTCCGTCGAGATCGGGGAGCTTGTAGTCGAGGAGGACGAGGTCGATGAAGCGCTCCGAGAGGACCTGAAGGCCGGCCTCGCCGGAGGCCGCCTCGTAGACCTTGTAGCCCTCCTGTTCGAGCCGGCTCTTGAGAGAGAAGCGGATCAGATCCTCGTCCTCGATGACGAGGATGCTGTCGGCCTGGGTGATCGGGCGCACTTCGGTTTCGGTGCCCGCATCGTCTTGGGGAATTTCACTCATCTTTGCCCCACTCCGGTATGATGACCGTCCGGGTGACCTCGGGCACGGCTGGGCCTTGCGCCCCGGGCCGCCGGGGGTATTCGCCCCGTTCCGCCGCCGGGTGGGAGCAAAGGCCGGGCCGAAGTCCCGCCCCCGGCTGGCTTTCCTGTCACCGACCCTCGTTTCGGGAGAGCCCGGATCTTATCCTTCCGGAGCAAGGGGTCCATGGGGGGAGGAGTCGACTCGATGCAGCTGAAATCGCCCGATGTGAACAACGATTCGCTCAGGGTGCTCGTGATCGAGGACAACCTGGATTTCGCCGAGAACATGGCGGAGATCCTCCAGGCCGAGGGCGGCACCGTCCGCACCGCGGGGACGGCCGCCGAGGGGCGTCGGGTCCTGGCCCAGTTCGGCCCGGACATCTGTTTCATCGACCTCCGCCTGCCCGACGATTCCGGCGAGACCCTGGTGGCGGAGCTGTCCCGGACCGCGCCGGAGATCCTCTGCATCGTCCTCACCGGCAACGCCACCATCCACTCGGCGGTCGCGGCCGTGA
>JBFIHP010000115.1:0-8055 GCA_041601735.1 Planctomycetota bacterium
GATCGCCACCGCGAGCGAGCCGAGGAAGAGGAGTTCGAGCCGTCGCAGCGGCTGGCCGAGAGAGCGGGCGAAATCCGGATCGAAGCTGACCAGCCAGAACTCGCGACGCTTCCTGGCGTGGACGAGCGCGACGGCGATCAGGCCGAGCCAGAGCAGGAAGAGCTCCTCGGGACGCGAGAGCAGCACCTCACCCGCGAGGATGTCGCGGAGCTCGGCCAGACCGCGCGCGCTCTTCCATACCGCGAGCACGGCGATGGCCGAGGCCGCGACGAAGATGATGCCGACGAAGGCGTCGGGCGAGAGTCGCTTCATGCGCCCGCGAGCGGCCAGCCCGAAGGCGCCGGCGATGCTCATGCCGAGACTTCCCAGGACGCTGCCGTAGGTGGCCGCGAACCGCCGGAGCGCGAGCGGGAAGATCGCTCCGTCGGCGATGAAGAAGCTGGTCGCCACACCGGCGGCCGCGAGCTGGGTCAGGGCCACGCCGGTGAAGACGATGCGCCGGAGGACGGTGAAGAGACCGAGATAGGAGAGCACCGCGGCCATGCCGAGGGTCGCGAGATACTGCCCGGCGTTGCGCTCGCCGATCGTCATGATCAGCTCGGTCACCGCGATCTCCTGAGCGGCGCGACCATGCGACCGCGATCGAGCTCGTGCACCGCCACCGGGATGCCGTAGAGCCGCTCCAGGCGGTCCGGCACCAGCATCGTCTCCATCGCGCCCTGGTCGATCCGACCGTCGTGAATGAGGGCCAGGGTCCGGGCGTGTCGAGCCACGACGTGGAGCATGTGGCTCACGATGACCACGCCGCGGCCGGCCTCGTTGAGTGCGGAGACCAGCTCCATCACCTCGTGCTCGCCGGCCAGGTCGAGATCGTTGGTGGGCTCGTCGAGGACGAGGATGTCGGGATCCGAGACGAGGGCGCGGGCGAGGAGGGCGCGCTGGCGTTGCCCGCCGGAAAGGTCGCGGAAGGCCTGTTCAGCCTGGTCGGCGATGCCGCAGTCCTCGAGGGCCTGCGCCACCTTCGCGGCGCAGTCGCCGGCGTTCGGCTCCGGCTCGTCGTCCGTCCGAGGTCGGAGCAGCCCCATGGCGACGACCTCGGAGGCGCTGAAGGGGAAGATCGGATCGAGCTCCTGGCGCTGCGGAGCATAGCCGAGCAGGCCCGCGCGGCGGACCCGGCCCGAGAGCGGCGGGATGACGCCGAGAATCGTGCGCAGGAGCGTCGTCTTGCCGCTACCGTTCGGGCCGACGATCGCGAGGAAATCGCCGGGCCCGAGATCGAGATCGACGGCGCGGATGAGCACGCGGCTCCGGTATCCGATCGCGGCCTTCTCGACGCGGATGCGACCGCCGCGGATCTCCTCGGTCACCTCCCCGCTCCGACCGACTCGAGGAGCTCGAAGAGACGATCGAAGTGACCGAAGAGATCGCGGGGCGCCCCCTCCTCACCGGGCTGCGAGGGCAGGACGAGGGTCCGCAGATCGACCTGCGCCGCGAATCCCTCGATCCTCGAGCGGGGGTAGTAGGGCGGCGCGATCACCGCCCGGACGTCGCGATCCCTTGCGATCCGGGCCAGCTCCGCGAGATGCGCCGGCGAGGGCGGGATGCCCGGCTTCTCCTCGAGCGTGCCGGCGATCTCGAGACCGAAGGCCGCCTCGAAGTAGCTCCAGGTCTTGTGGAAGCTGATGAAGCGCTTCGAGGGGAGCTTGCGGGCCCGGGCCCACCAGCCTCCGGCGCGCGTCGCCAGGGGCTTGCCCCGATACTCCCTCGTCTCCAGGAAATCGCGCAACGCGCCCGTACGGTGGAGCTGTTCGAGTCGCTTGCCACCGAGGAGCTTCACCAGTTCGGCCCCGAACATCGCCTCGTCCAGACGCGCCTCGAGATCGGCGCGGCGGCCGGCGAGTTCGTCCTTGTACTGGTAGAGCGAACGGCCCAGCGCCTTCTCGATGTTGCGGGCGACGATCTTCAGGTTGACCGGATCGAGCCAGATGTGCGGGTTGCCTGCGGCATGCACGTGACCGCCGGCGGCGAGGGCGGCGGGATCGGGTTTCTCGATGGCGACGATGCCGTCCGAGGCCCAGGCGTGACCGCCCTGCCCGGGCAGGAGGAAGCCCTCTCCGGCGGCCGCGAGCAGGCGCGGCGTGAAGCTCTCGAGCGTCATGCCGTTCTCGATGAAGAGCCTCGCCTCCTTCAGCTCGCCCGTCATCCCCGGCGACACCTGGACGTCATGCGGGTCCTGCCCGGCATCGAGCAGGACGACCACGCCGACAAGCCCGCCGCCGATCTCGCGCACCACTTCGCCGATGTAGGGCAGGGTGACCACCACCTTCAGGCGCGGTGGGTCCTGGGCCGGGAGTCGGAGCCCGAGCGAGAACACGAGGACCAGGACGAGGGCGCGGGCCGCGGCGATCATCGATGGTCCTCGTGGTCGTGATCGTGGTCGCAGTCGGCGTGATCATGGTCGTGGTCGAGGACGGACTCCCCCACCCGGGGCGAGGTCGGTGCCGCCGCGATGCGAGCGTCCGCATCCCGGAGCAGCGCATCCAGGGCCTCGTCTTCGACGACCATGGCCGGGACCGAATGCCGGGGCCCGAGGTCCGCGGCCGGACCCTCGACCTCGATCAGGCAGCCGCCCAGGGCGGTCAGGGACAGCAAGATGGCCAGCTGGCGTGGGATGGAACGATGCATGGGCTCCTCCGGCCGACGGCGGAGTCGGCGCGGTCTACTATAGATCCTGGCCCGGCGGAGGGCCAAATCGCCCCGAGCGGCGACACGATTGCCCCTCGGCGTGTTAGAAATGGCTGCGGCGGAGGCGGCACGGTGATTGCTCCACCGCCCTCGCGCGAGGGCCTTCCGGCTTTCGGCCCGAAGCGACCCTCGAACCGATCTCGAAACCGAAGACCAGAGGAGTGATATGGACTCCAAACTGCAGATCGTCTGGCGCGACATCCAGCCGGACAAGGCCCTCGACGAGGCCATCCGCGAGCACACGGCCAAGCTGGAGAAGCGCTTCGAGCGGATCACCCACACCCGGGTGACCGTCTCCTTGCCCCACAAACACCAGAAGGAAGGGAGGATCTTCGACTTCAACATCGACGTCTCCATTCCGGGGCACGAGATCGTCGTCAGCCACAACGGCAACGGCTCTTCGGCGGCGGACGAGCCGGGCATCGCGCTGCGCAACGCCTTCGACGCCGCCCAGCGGAAACTGAACGACTACCTGGAGAAGCGGCGCGACAGCCAGCGCTGAACCCGTCTCCTGAATCGGCAGGCACAGGCCGACCGGGCGCGCAGCCCGGTCGGCCTGCTTCGTGGAGGAGCCGTCGAGGCCGAGCCCGGGGCCCAGGAGGGTCAAATCACTCACATCGCGCCGCGAACTGCGACATCTCGCGCGAACGATAGCCGAGATTCCGCGTCGAAAGCCCCGTCAGCCCTTCGAGAGCGCGCTTCGCGACTGGCCGACTTTTTGCTCCTCGTCTCGGGCGCCCTCCGACGGTCCGCTTCGGATCGGGACGGGACGCAGGGAGACGAACCATGACCGCCCATCGCAAGGACAACCCCGGCTTCGCGGCTCTCACGGCCGGCGCCATGATGAGCCGGAACATGGTCACGGTTCCGCTCGACGCCACGGCGCGGGAGATCGAGCGGATCTTGATCGAGAACGACATCTCCGGCGTACCGGTCCGCGACCATTCCGAGCGCATCGTCGGCATCCTCTCCTGGCGCGACGTCATGGAGTACTTCGCCCAGAGCCCCGAGAGGGAGCCGCACCGCCCCCACGCCTTCTACCGCATGATCGACGACGAGACCCTGGAGGAGAGCGACACCTTCGAGTTGCCCCTCGACGACGCGGTCGCCGCGCGCGACATGATGAGTACGGATCTCCTCACGGTGGAGGAGACCGACAGCCTGAAGAGCATCGCGGTCACGATGACCGAGCATGCCGTTCACCGGGTGCTCGTACGAGATACCTCCGGCGAGGTCGTCGGAATCCTGAGCACGATGGACATCCTGCGCGCGCTGGCCGAGGCCTGAGCCCCGCAGTCTGGGAAGAGGGAAACAACATGACGCAAATCGTGGCCGTGGACGGGAACGAAGCCGTCGCACGCGTGGCTCATCTCCTGTCGGAGGTGGTCGCGATCTACCCCATCACCCCCGCCTCCGCGATGGGGGAGCTCGCGGACGACTGGTCGAGCCAGGGGAGGAAGAACCTCTGGGGACTCGTCCCCCGGGTCATCGAGATGCAGTCGGAGGCCGGAGCGATCGGCGCCGTTCACGGCTCGTTGCAGTCGGGCAGCCTCACGACGACCTTCACGGCATCGCAGGGCCTCCTGCTGATGATCCCGACGATGTACAAGATCGCCGGCGAGCTGACCTCCTTCACGCTGCACGTCGCGGCGCGCACGGTTGCGACCCACGCCCTGTCGATCTTCGGCGATCACTCCGACGTCATGGCCTGCCGGCAGACCGGCTTCGCCATGCTCGCGGCGGGATCGGTCCAGGAGGCCCAGGACTTCGCGGCGATCTCGCACGCGGCCTCCCTGACCAGCCGGGTGCCTTTCCTGCACTTCTTCGACGGTTTCCGCACGTCCCACGAGATCGCGACCATCGAGGAGATCGACGCGAGCGTGCTCGAGGCCCTGGTCGATGACGACGCCGTCGTCGCCCACCGGGAGCGCGCGCTCGACCCCGACGCTCCCTTCATCCGGGGCACGGCGCAGAACCCCGATGCCTTCTTCCAGGCCCGCGAGGCCTGCAATCCCTTCTACGACGCCTGCCCGGGCACCGTCCGCGAGCTCTTCGATCGCTTCGCGGAACTCACCGGCCGGCGCTACGAGCTCTTCCAGTATCACGGCCACGCCGAGGCCGAGCGCGTCATCATCCTCATGGGCTCCGGCGCCAAGACGGCGGCCGAAACCGCCCGTGTGCTCGCCGGCAGAGGCGAGAAGGTCGGCGTGCTCGAAGTCCGCCTCTATCGCCCCTTCGACGCCTCCGCGTTCGTGCAGGCCATCCCGGCGACGACCCGCTCCATCGCGGTCCTCGACCGCACCAAGGAGCCGGGCGCCATGGGCGAGCCGCTCTACCTCGACTGCTTCACCGCGATCGGCGAGGCGGCGCAGCGCAGCGGACGTCCGATGCCCCGCATGATCGCCGGACGCTACGGACTCAGTTCGAAGGAGTTCGACCCGGCCATGGTCGCGCGGATCTTCGAGGAGCTCGACCAGGCCGATCCGAAGCCGCGCTTCACGATCGGGATCATGGACGACGTGACCCGGCTGTCCCTCGACGTCAAGGACGGGCTCCACATCCTCGGCCCCGAGGTGAACCAGGCCATCTTCTACGGGCTGGGGTCCGACGGCACGGTCGGCGCCAACAAGAACTCGATCAAGATCATCGCCGACGTCGCCGAGCTGAAGGCGCAGGCCTACTTCGTCTACGACTCGAAGAAGTCCGGCGCCGTCACGACCTCGCACCTCCGCTTCGGGAAGGATTCGGTCCAGGCCCCCTACCTGATCCAGGCCGCCGACTTCGTGGGCTGCCATCAGTCGATGTTCGTGGATCGCATGGACGTCCTCGAACGGGCGCGCAAGGGCGGCGTCTTCCTCCTCAACTCGCCTTACGGGCCGGACGAGGTCTTCGCCACGCTGCCCGTCGAGATGCAGCAGCAGATCATCGACCTCGAGCTCCAGTTCTACTGCATCGACGCCTACAAGGTCGCCGGCGAGGCCGGCATGGGCAATCGCATCAACACGGTCATGCAGACGGCCTTCTTCGCCATCTCCAACGTGATCGAGACCGACCGCGCCATCGAGGCGATCAAGGAGGCGATCCGGGAGACCTACGGCAAGAAGGGCCACGAGATCATCAAGCGCAACATAGCGGCGGTGGACGACGCGGTCGCGCACCTGCACCGCGTGGCGGTTCCCGCAACGCCGGTGGGCGAGCGCCGCCGGCCCCCGATGGTACCGCCGGAGGCGCCGGAGTTCATCCGCCGCGTCACCGCGACCCTGATGGCGGGCAAGGGCGACCTCCTGCCCGTGAGCGCCTTCCCGACCGACGGCACCTTCCCGACCTCGAGCTCGCGCTGGGAGCGCCGCAACATCGCGCGCGAGATCCCGGCCTGGGACTCGGATCTCTGCATCCAGTGCAACAAGTGCGCGCTCATGTGCCCGCATGCGGCGATCCGCGCGGGACTGCTCGAGCCGGAACTCGCGGCGTCTGCGCCCGCGGGATTCAAGACCACGGAGTTCCGATCCAAGGACGACCCGAACAAGCGCTACGTGATCCAGGTCGCACCCGAGGACTGCACCGGCTGCACGCTCTGCGTCGAGGTCTGCCCCGCTCGCGACAAGTCGAACCCGCGGGTGAAGGCCCTCGGTATGGTCGAGAAGGACCCGATCCTCGACCAGGAGCGTGCCAACTGGGACTTCTTCACGGCGATGCCCGCGACGGGACGTGACCAGGTCGCGCTCGACAACAAGGGCACGCAGTTCCTGCAGCCTCTCTTCGAGTGCTCGGGCGCCTGCGCCGGTTGCGGCGAGACGCCCTACGTGAAGCTCCTCAGCCAGCTCTACGGCGACCGCCTGGTGGTCGCCAACGCGACGGGCTGCTCGTCGATCTACGGCGGCAACCTGCCCACGACACCCTGGTCCACCGACGAGAACGGCCGCGGCCCGGCCTGGTCGAATTCGTTGTTCGAGAACAACGCGGAGTTCGGTCTCGGCTTCCGCCTGGCCTGGGACACCCGTCTACGCGAGGCCCGCGGCCTGGTCGAGGAACTCCGCGCCGACATCGGCCATGAACTGGCCACCGCGATCCTGGAGGCGCCGGGTTCGACCGATGCGGAGATCAAGGAGCTCCGCGCTCTGGTCGCCCGCCTGGAGACGAGACTGGGCGACTTCGGCGGCTCGAAGCGGCACGAACGACTCGGCATCCTGGCCTCGAGCCTCGTGCCGCGATCGGTCTGGCTCGTCGGCGGCGACGGTTGGGCCTACGACATCGGCTTCGGCGGGCTCGATCACGTCTTCGCCACCGGCGAGAACGTCAACATCCTGGTGCTCGACACGGAGGTCTACTCCAATACCGGCGGCCAGCAATCGAAGGCGACGCCGATGGCGGCTGCAGCGAAGTTCGCCGCGGCCGGCAAGACGCAGCCCAAGAAGGACCTCGGCATGATCGCGATGACCTACGGCGGCGTCTACGTCGCCCAGATCGCGATCGGCGCCAAGGACAACCACGCGGTGAAGGTGATGAGGGAGGCCGAATCCTACCCCGGGCCCTCCCTGGTCATCGCCTACTCGCCCTGCATCGCCCACGGCTACGACCTCTCGCAGGGCGCGGAGCAATCCAAGGCGGCGGTGAAGTCCTACCAGTGGCCGCTCTACCGCTACGACCCGCGACGCGGCGCCGAGGGAAAGCCGCCGATGGTCCTCGACAGCGGGCCGCCGAGCCTTGATCCGCAGAAGTACATGGCGGCCGAGGCCCGCTTCCGCGTGGCCGAGAAGATCGACCCCAAGCGCTATCGCGCACTCGTCGATCAGGCGCGCGACGCGGCGCGGCGGAAGTACGAACTCTATCGCCAGCTCGCCGGCGTCTCGGTCGAGCCGACCCAGGAGAACAGGTCATGAAGATCGATCTGAGCACGAGCTGGATGGGCATCCCCTTGCCGCACCCGATCATCCCGGGGGCGTCTCCCATGAGCCTCGACCTCGACGTCGCCAAGAAGCTCGAGGACGCCGGAGCGCCGCTCCTGATCATGCACTCGCTCTTCGAGGAGCAGGTGGTGGGCGAGGAACTCGCCACCCGGGTGGCCTACGATCTCCACGCCGAGTCCTTCGCCGAGGCGACGAGCTACCTTCCGGATCCCGACCTCTTCACTCTCGGCCCGGACGAGTACCTCGAACAGCTCGGCAAGCTGAAGCGGTCCCTCAACATCCCGATCGTCGCCTCGCTGAACGGCGTGACCCAGGGCGGCTGGCTCGACTACGCGGCCCTGCTCGAACAGGCCGGCGCCGACGGGATCGAGCTGAACGTCTACGACGTGGTGATGAACCCCGA
>JBFIHP010000116.1:0-8004 GCA_041601735.1 Planctomycetota bacterium
GAGATGCGGGGTGCGAGCGTCGATCTCGATGCCGTCGAGGTCGGCGACCGCGCGTCGTTTCGAAGCGGCGCCCTCGAGGGCGGAGGGCGCTGGTTGATGGTCTCGTTGGGGCCGGAGGACGCGCCGCATCGCGTCCTCGTGACCCTCGCGCGCGCCCCGCGTGACCGGCCGGCCGGCATCGGTTCCAGCGCGCTCGAGTTGACGGTGTTCCTCGAGACGCTCCGGCTCGTCACCCACGCCCGCGTCTCGCCCGAGGCGCCCTCGGCCCGGACGGCCTTCGACTTCGTGCTGGTCCTGGACGAGGGCGCGGGATTCGATTTCCTCGGCGCGCTTCCCGAGCGGAGCGGGATTCCGGTCGGAATCCTGGTGCTCGAGGAACTCGCGCCCGTCGATCCCGGGGCGCGGGTCCTCGCCGCGCGTTCGGATCGCCCCGGAAGCGTCCTCGCCCGCTGCGCCCGCTCGGTGCTCGGCGACTTCAGCGGCGCGGGCCCGGCCTGGGGCGACGTGGGCTTCGGCGCGGGACTCGAGTCCCTGCCGGCCGCGCTGCTCGAGCGCTGCGGTCGCGAGATGCTGCCCATCGTCGAGCTGCGCGGCTCCGACGGCCCCGAGGGCCGCGAACTCGCGCCGGTCCCCGACCTGCACGAGAAGATGAAGCTCCGTCGCGTGCCGGGCGCGGCCCCGATCGTCGGAACCGACCAGGACCGCGCCGCCCGGATCGGTGGGGCCGGTTACCCGCTGGCGCTGGCGGCCGCGCGCGCGCTCGCGATGTCGCTTCTGCGCTGCGAGGCCGCCTATGCCGAACGCTGACCAGTCGGGCCTTCGGGCTCGCGCCCGCCCGTCGGGGGCGTTAGGGTCGCTCAGGCCCGGACGACCACGATGACCGATGCACCCGACGACAAGCTGCTCTGTTACTGCAAGAACGTGCGCTACGGAACCGTGCGGCGGGTCATCGCCGATCGAGATCTCAGGTCGCCGGAGCAGGTGACGGCCGCCTGCGACGCGGGCAGCGGATGCCGCAGCTGCCGCCCGGAGATCGAGGCCCTCCTCGAGGAGCGCCGTCGCAGTCAAGGCGGACGCTTCGCCTGGTTGCGGCGGCTCTTCGCCCGCAGTGGAGACTCGGCATGAACGGGCAGGAAGCCGTCTACCTCGATCACAACTCGACCACGCCGGTCCATCCGGCTGCGCTCGAGGCCATGCTGCCCTTCCTCCGCGAGGGCTATGCCAATCCCTCGAGCATCCACGTGGCCGGCGAGAACGTTCGCCGCGTGTTCGAGGACGCCCGCGCGCTCATGGCGAGCCTCATGGGCATCCGGCCGGCCGAACTCTACTTCAACTCGGGCGCGACCGAGTCGATCAACTGGGCCCTCCGGGGCGTCCTCGAGGCGCGACCCGCGCGGCCGAAGGTCGTCGTCTCCGCGGTGGAGCACAGCGCGACCCTCGACGTCGCGCGCCGGCTCGCGGAGCGGGGTCACGAGCTGACGGTCGTTCCGGTCGATCGTAGCGGCAACCTCGACGAGGCCGCGCTGATCGAGGCGCTCGACGAGCGGACGGGAATCCTCAGCCTGATCTGGGCGAACAACGAGACCGGCGTCCTCTTCGACGTCGCGCGGCTCGGGCGGATCGCGCGCGAACTCGGCATCGTCTTCCACGTCGACGGCGTGCAGAAGCTGGGCAAGGGGATGCCGGCACTCGCCGATCTCCCGATCGACCTGCTCTCGTTCTCGGCGCACAAGTTCGGCGGCCCCAAGGGCGTGGGAGGACTCTACGTCCGGCGGGGCGTCTCGATCCGACCGCTGATCTGGGGCGGTCACCACGAGACCGGTCGTCGCGCCGGAACGGAGAACGTGCCGGGCGTCATCGGCATGGCCGCCGCGCTCGAGCAGGCCGTGGTCGAGTGGCCCGAGAAGGCACCGCGGCTACGGGCGCTGCGCGAAGCCTTCGAGGGCGCGCTGCGTGCCGATCATCCCGACCTGCTGGTCAACGGTTCGGGTGCGCCGCGGATCGAGAACACGCTCAATGTCGCCTTCCGCGGCATCGAGGGTCACGGCGTCGTCCTGCGTCTCGCCCAGAAGGGCGTCTACTGCAGCTCGGGCAGCGCCTGCACGGCCCATGACGACGGGCCCTCCCACGTCCTGGCCGCGATGGGACTGCCCGGCGACCACATCCACGGGGCGGTCCGTTTCTCCCTCGGGGCGGGAACCGACGTGGAGGGGCTCGCGCGAGCCCGGGCCCTGATCGCGGAGGCCGTCGCCGGCCTCGCGGCCGTCGGCTGAGTCAGGGCCCCCGGAGCACAGCTCGACTCGATCGGTGCCGCCGCGTCCGCGAACCACGCCCCGCACGTCGATCATAAACCCCTATCATCAATGCTATTGCGACGAAGTCGATGGCCCGGCCCGAGGATTTCGAGGCCGGAGGGGCAAGCTCGGACCGGCGGATGGCCGATAGGAGATCGGACCTGTCGTTTCCAAGATCATGCGGGGTCATGCGCAAGCTCAAGTTCCTCTTCAAGACCGCCCTCCTGTTCTCCTTCCTGGGCGCGCTCTTCATCGTCTTCTTCCTCCAGGAGATCGCCTTCCTGGGGAACGGATTCGAGAAGGCCGCGAGGGAGAAGGGGATCGTGCTGCCCTTGAAGGACCCGCGCATCGTCGTGGACGTCGGCGGCAAGACGATGATGGTCTACGAGGGCGAGACGCTGCTCCGGCGCTACGACATCGCGACCGGCCAGAGCCGGCGCCTCGGCGCGCTCGACAAGGATGCGGCCTCGACCCCGGTGGGCGAGTACAAGGTGGTCCGCAAGGCGATCCGGGAGAGCATGTTCCTGCGCGGTTCGCGCTTCCTCCAGATCGACTACCCCAGTCCCGAGGATGCCGATCGCGCCTGGGACCTCGGACGGCTGAATCGCGGCCAGTATGACGCGATCTACCAGGCGCACGACTACGGCAAGCCGCCGCCGGACGACACGCCGATCGGCGGTAACCTGGGAATCCAGGGCAATTACTTCACGCTCATGGGCGACACATTCACCGACGGCAGCATCGCGCTCTCGAACGGCGACCTGGTCGATATCTTCGACTTCATCCCCGTCGGCACCCCGGTCATCATCAGACCCTGAAGCCGGAGCCGGGCTCCGACGGAACTCCGTCGCGGCGCCTGGCGGATTTTTTCGTCCGTCTGCGGTAGGCTCGGATCATGGAACTGATCGAGGTCCAGATCGAGCGGGTCATCGCCACCACCGGCAACGACTTCGCCGTCGTCCTGAAGGCGCCGGAGAAGTCCTTCCTCATCTTCGTGGGCAGGCCCGAGGTCATGGCGCTCTACCGTGAGCTCAAGGGCGTCGAATCGCAGCGCCCGATGCCGCACGACGTGGTCGCCAATCTCCTGCGGGCCTTCGACATCGAGGTCCGCGGTGTCGTGGTCTCGAGCATCGTCGAGAACGTCTTCTGCGCGACGCTCCTGCTCAGGCAGGCCCTCCCCGGCGATCAACGCAACGAGGTGCGCCTCGATCTCCGGGCGAGCGACGCCATGATCGTGGCGCTGAAGATGGGCCTTCCGCTCTACTGCTCGCGCGAGGTGCTCGACGAGGTTCGCGACGTCACCGCCGACCTGCCGCCCGAGGAAGAGGGCGAGTCCGACATCCCCGACTGATCCGACCGCGCCGCGCTCAGAACAGGAGCCGCCCCAGGTCCGTGACGCGACCTCCGCGGCCCTCCGCCCAGTCGCCGAGCAGGAGCACCGCGATCGCGAGCAGCAGCAGCTCGCCGGCGCCCGTCGGGCGGAATCCCGAACAGGCGAGGAGGAGGTAGGCGAGGGCGAGCGCGGCCCGCCGCGGTCCGAGGAGCGCGGCGGCCAGGCCGCCGGAGCCGAGTCCCACCGCGGCGATCAGGCCGAGCGGGGGCCAGCTGCTGAACCAGAGCCCGGTCACCGTGGCGAGCAGCTGGGCCGCATCGGCCGGAGCCATCGCCGTCAGACCCGCGGCCGTCGCCGCGACCGCCAGCACCGCGATCTTCCGCCTGCGAGGCAGGCCGATGATCAGGAGGAAGGAGAGCGCCCAGGCCAGGGGCAGGCCGAGGTCGGCCGCGCGCCGGAGGAGGGTCGCCGTCGCGCCCTCCTCACCGCCTCCGAACTCGAGGGCGGCGCGCCAGAGCTGGGGCAGGCAGCAGGCCGCGACCAGCAGGGCGACCGGAATGCGGGCGGCGAGCGCCTCGGCGCCGCGGAGGATGCGGACGGAGGCGAAGAGCGCCAGCGTCGTGACCAGGAGGTTCGCCACCGCGAGCGAGACGCCGCTGCGCGCCAGGGCGTTCACCGCCAGCGCACCCAGGAGCCCGAGCGCGAGCAAGGCCTGGCCCTCCTCGAGGAGGGGGCGGCGCCTCCGTCGTCTCACCATGCCGGGGAGGAGCCCGGCCAGCACGAGCGCGCCGGCGACGAGCAGCAGGTTGCGGAGGAAGGCGGCGAGGCCCTGCTGCCGGGCGGCGAGTCCCCGGAGGGCCTCGGGAACGTCGAGCTGGTGCAGGAGGATCCCGACGTCGGCGACGGCGAACTCCGCCAGGGCCGCGAGGGCCAGCAGGAACAGGATCTGGGCTCGGATGGCGTCGCTCGGCTTCGCGGACATGACAACGTGCAGGCTTGATAGGATGACGGATTACTCTACCCTTGAGCGTCGCACGGGGAAGGCCCTCGAGGAGTTTGCAGCATGTTGCTCGGTCGGGTGATCGGCGAGGTCTGGGCGACGCGCAAGGACGCGCGTCTCGAGAACCTGCGCTTCGTCGTGGTGAGCCCGATCGACCGTGATCGTCGGCCGTCGAAGTCGATCGTCGTCGCCGTCGATTCGGTCGGCGCCGGACCCGGCGAGATCGTCCTCCTGGCGCAGGGCTCCTCGGCGAGGCAGTCCGATCTCACCACCAACAAGCCGGTCGATGCCGTCGTCATGGCCATCGTCGACGACTTCGACGTCAGCGAGCGCGACTGGGCTGCCTTCGATGCTCAGGGCGTGCGGCCGGAGTCCGGACGATGAGCCTCGATCGCCGACGCATCCAGGAGATCGTGGGCGAGGTCGTGGACCGCAACCTCGATGATGCCGCGGAGGCGGACCGACCGCGCCGTCTCGAGGACGATCCGAGCTACTCCCACCGTGAGCTCGTGACCGAAGCGGAGGTCGTCGCGGCCCATCGCGAGGGGCGCGCCCTGGTGATCGCGCCGGGCGCGATCGTGACCCCGCTCGCACGGGACGCCATCGATCGTTACGGCGTCGAGCTGCGCGAGGCTCCCGACGATCTGGCCGCTCTCCGCAGCCTCTCCGGCGAGGTATCGGACCCGCCGGCCGGTTGTCGCAAGGGTCAGGTGGCGATCGCGGCCGACCACGGCGGTTACGCCATGAAGGGCATGCTGATCGATTTCCTGCGGCGCGAGGCCGGCCTGCTCTGCATCGACCTCGGAACCGACTCGGAGGAGGCGGTGGACTACCCCGACTTCGCCGCCAAGGTCGCCGAGGAGATCGCGCAGGGGCGGGCCTGCCGCGGCATCATCGTGGACGGCGCCGGCATCGGTTCGGCGATGGTCGCCAACAGGTACCCCGGGGTCCGGGCGGCGAACTGCGCCAGCGTCGCCGCCGCGCGCAACGCCCGGGAGCACAACGATGCCAACGTCCTGACACTGGGCGGTCGGATGCTCGATGACGAGCTGGCCCGCGCGATCGCCATCGTCTTCCTCAAGACCGATTTCGGCGGCGGGCGTCACGCCCGTCGGGTCGAGAAGATCGAACCGGGAGCGCGTTGAAATGCACCTGGCCAGAGTCGTCGGACGCCTGCATGCGACCCGCAAGGATCAGGCGGTCGATTCCGCGAAACTCCTCCTCCTGCAGCCGGTTGACCCCGAGAAGAACCCGCGGGGCGAGCGGCTCGTCGCGGTCGATACCGTGGGCGCCGGGCCGGGCGAGATCGTGTTCTACACCACCGCCTACGAGGCGGTGATCCCCTGGCAGGACCTCACGGGCAGGAAGGAGATGGCGTTGATCGACGCCAGCATCATCGGAATCGTCGATCGCATCGATTCGGCGAGACAGGGCCCGTGAAGCTCTGCCGCATCACCGGTTCGCTCCACGCCACGGTCAAGAGTCCGCGGCTCGAAGGCCGGCGGATCATGATCGCCCAGCCGCTCGATGCCGCCGGGCGCGACGACGGCGAGGCCCTGCTCGCTCTTGACGAGGTCGACTCCGGCCCGGGCGACATGGTCCTGGTGATGAAGGAGGGCGGCGGCGCCCGCATCGTGCTCGGCGACGACCGCAGCCCGGTCCAGTGCCTGGTGATCGCCGTCGTGGACGATCTGATCCTGAACGAGACCTGAGGGTGCTGCCATCGTGCTCGATCGCGAACGACTCATCGAGAGGATTACCGACGAGGTCTGGCGGCGCGTCCGCGAGGAGGAGCGTCGTCGCGATCGCCCCGGCGCCGACCTCTCCGATCTGATCGGCGCCGGCGCCGACCGAGTCGGCATCCGACCGGGCGGCCAGGCCCCCGCCGAACAGGTCGCCGCGCTCATCGATCACACCCTCCTCAAGCCCGACGCCACGCGGGCGCAGATCGAGGCGCTCTGCGCCGAGGCCGCCCGTCACCGCTTCAAGTCGGTCTGCGTCAATCCGACCTGGGTCGCTCATGCCGCCCGACGGCTCACCGGCAGCGGCGTCGCCGTCTGCACCGTGATCGGCTTTCCGCTCGGCGCGAACGTGCCCGAGATCAAGGCCGCCGAGGCCCGCCGGGCCCAGGACGAGGGCGCCTCGGAGCTCGACATGGTCGTCAACGTCGGGCGTCTCAAGAGCGGCGAGCACGACGCGGTTCGCGACGACATCGCCGCGGTCACCGGCGTCCGGCGGCGCGGCAGCCTGGTCAAGGTGATCCTCGAGACCTGCCTCCTCACCGACGAGGAGAAGCGGGTCGCCTGCCGTCTGGCGCGCGAGGCGGGCGCCGACTTCGTGAAGACCTCGACCGGCTTCTCGAGCGGCGGGGCCACCGCGGAGGACATCCGGCTCATGCGGGAGTCCGTCGGCAGCGCCCTCGGCGTCAAGGCCTCCGGCGGGGTTCGCAACCGCGAGGATCTCGTGGCGATGGTCCGCGCGGGAGCCAGTCGGATCGGCGCCAGCGCGGGGGTGAAGATCGTGTCGGAGAGCCGTTCGTGACCGACCACCGCGATTCCGCCGAGAGGATCCAGGACCCTTCGGGCCGCCAGTACCACATCGGTCTGGCGCCCGGCGAGGTCGCGGGGCGGATCCTCACCTGCGGCGATCCGGCCCGGGCAAGGCGCATCGCCGACCGCTTCGATCGGATCGACCTCGAGCGGGCCAATCGCGAGTATCTGACCTTCACCGGCGAACTCGACGGTCGGCCCATCACCGTCATGGCGACCGGCATGGGGCCGGACAACACCGAGATCGCCGTGATCGAGCTCTGCCAGATCGTGGCGGAGCCGACCTTCATCCGCGTCGGCACCTGCGGCGGCCTCCAGGACGACATGGAGATCGAAGATCTGGTCGTCTCGACCGGCTCCGTCCGCCTCGAGAACACGACCAGCTTCTTCGTCCACGAGGGCTTTCCCGCGGTCGCTCACTACGAGGTCGTCGCCGCCCTCGCCGCAGCCGCCGCGAAGCTCGGTCGCCGTCATCACATCGGCATCACAGCCACGGCGCCGGGCTTCTACGGCGCCCAGGGGCGGCAGGGGCTCGGCTTCGAGCCTCGCTGGCCCGATCTGCCCGAACAGCTCGCCCGCATGGGCGTGAAGAACATGGAGATGGAGACGAGCGCCCTGTTCACCCTGACCGCCATGCGCGGCCTCAGGGCCGGGGCGGTCTGTACCGTCTTCGCGAACCGGCCGAAGAACCGGTTCATCGCCAGGGAACGCAAACAGGCGGCCGAGGACTCGGCCATCGACGTGGCCCTGGAGGCCCTTGGCATCCTCGGCTCCCGCTGATCCGCGCCATCGTGGCGCGGGCGGCAACCCCCGATCCCCCTCCCACTC
>JBFIHP010000117.1:0-8002 GCA_041601735.1 Planctomycetota bacterium
AGCGCAGGGCCTGGGTGGCCTCGATCCCGCCCATGACGGGCATCTGGAGGTCCATGAGGACCAGGTCGAAGTGCTCGCCGTGCTCGAATCGATCGACCGCCAGCTTGCCGTTCGCGGCCAGATCGACCCGATAGCCCCACCTGTCGAGCAGCGTCATCGCGAGCTTCTGGTTGATCCTGTTGTCCTCGACCAGGAGGATCTTCAGCCCGCTCGCACCCCTGGCGACCCCGGGCGCCTCGTCCGGGATCGAGTCCGAAGGGCCCTCTCCCGTCACGGTGTCGGGCGCGTGGAGGCACTCGACCAGCGCGTCGAAGAGCTCGGATTCCTTGATCGGCTTGCCGATGTGCCTGGTACCGCGCAGCGACTCGGTGGCGCGGCCGCGCGTCGCCGCCGTGATCACGGCCAAACCGGCGCCGCGTGCTGCATCTCGAATCCTGGTGACTTCCTCCGCACTCGCCCGGGAGTCGAGATCGATCAGGACGATGCGCGGGCGTGGACCAGCCTCGGCCAGCATCGTGACGACCTCGTCCGGCTCCTCGCAGAACCGCGGGGCGAGGGTCCAGCGCCCCAGCAACTCCCGGATCGCACGCGAGGCCGTCCTCGAGAAGCCATGGACGATGACCTCCGCGTCCTGCAGCGCTGCCGGAATGACGTGGTCCGAGTCGTTTCCGGCGCGACCGAAGCTCGCCCTGAAGCGGAAGGTGCTGCCCACTCCGATCTCGCTCTCGGCCCTGATCTCGCCGCCCATGAGGCTCACGAGCTGCCGGCAGATGGCCAGGCCGAGCCCGGTGCCCCCGAATCGTCTCGTCGTCGATCCGTCGGCCTGCATGAAGGGCGAGAAGATCGTGTCGAGCTTGGAGGCCTCGATGCCGACCCCCGTGTCCTTGACCGCGAACTCCAGGACCTGTCGATCCGTTCCGTCGGCGACGAGCTGCACCTCGACGACGACCTCGCCGTGCTCGGTGAACTTCAATGCGTTGCCGAGGAGATTGAGGAAGACCTGACGAAGTCGCGTCGCATCGCCGAGCAGGCGCTCCGGCACCTCACGATCGATGACGTATTCGAGATCGAGGCCCTTACGCCGAGCGACCGCCTCGACCGAGCGCAGTGCGTCGCAGAGATCGTCTCGCAGGTTGAACTCCTGTTCATCGAGCACCAACCTTCCGGCTTCGATCTTCGAGAAGTCGAGGATGTCGTTGATGATCACGAGAAGCGAATCGGCGGACTCCCGCACCGTCTCGAGACAATCCCGCTGCTCGCCGTCGAGGTTCGTATCGAGGGCGACCTCGGTCATGCCGATGATGCCGTTCAGGGGCGTCCGGATCTCATGACTCATGTTCGCCAGGAACTCGGACTTCGCCCTGGTCGCGGCTTCGGCCCGCTCCTTTGCCTCAACCAGGTCGTCGTTCGCTTCGCGCAACTGCTGGGTCCGTCGGTCGACCTCGCTCTCGAGGTTGAGTCGGTGCGAGGCGAGTTCGGCGTCTCGAGCCTCCAGCCGGGTGAGCATGTCGTTGAAGAGGTCGACGAGATCTCCCAGGCCTTCGCTTTCGGTCTTCTCCACGCGCAGGCTGAAGTCTCGCTCCCGGGCGATGAGTCCCATCGTGCTGGCGAGCCTCGCGATGGGAAGTGCGATGCCCTTCGACAGCTGGGTGGCGAAGACGAAGGCGACGGCGAGGAGGCCGATCGCGAGGAGGATCGAGGTCCAGACGAGTCCCCGGCGGACCAGATGCTCGTTGTGCCTGTTGCCTCGCAACGCGACGCTTCCCAGGAAGACGCCGCCCTTCACGATCTTCTGCTTCACGACGATGAACTCGTCCGTGATCTCGGGCTCGACGGACTCCGGCGCGGCCGGCGTCCAGTCATCGCTGCCATCCTTGCGGACGGCCGCGAAGACCTCCCCGGATGCGGCGAAGACGATCCCGCCGAGGACCTGATCCTCGGCGACGGCCGTTCGCAGGAGGTCGCCGGCCGCGTCCGCGTCCTCGAACATCAGGGTCGAGGCCGCGTTGGCGGCGACGATGTTGACCGTCGAGGTGAGCTGATCGATCTTGTTCTCGCGGAGCACGTCCGATCCGATGATGTAGAGCGTGCTGCAGGCGATCGCAAGGACGAGTGCCGACGTTCCGATGATGAAGAGGCGGAGCTGGGTTCGGACGTTCAGGCTTCGGCGGCTCATCTCACTCGCCCTCCTTCACGATCCGGTGGGCGAGCTTCAGAAGCTGTGAGCTGACCTTGATGTCGGCCTTCTTGGCCGCAGAGGGGTTGGCGGTGAAGGTCAGCTTGTTCTTGACGATGATGAGGCTGAACATTCCCCCCTGCGCGCAGAATCCCTTGCGCTCGGAGACGGTGACGATGCCCTTCTTCCGGGCACTCTCGATCAGGGTCGTTCGATCGGCCTCGCCGATCGAGTCGCTCAGGAAGATGATCTGGCAGTCCTTGACCTGTCCGACCGACTCGAAGCGGCGCGTCGTGACCTTGCGTTTCTTGATCGGTTTCAGCTTCTCGATCAGATCGAGTTCCTTGCCGAAGGGATCCTTGCCGACCACGCCGATCACGATCTCCTTGGCGCTCTCCGGGAGATTGGACTTCGGCCACTCGATCCAGTGGGCCATCTTGTAGAGGAAGAGTGCCTTGACCCGGTACTCGGAGTCACTCGTCGATGACGGCAGCGTCCGGCCGTAGTCCGGGGCGGCGCCCGCCAGGCACAAGGCGGCGGCGACGATGCACAGGAGGATCGTCGTTGCGGGGCTTCTGCCTTCATGAGCTGGGCGGCGGCAAGTCATCGTCTAGAACCGATAGTCGAGCCAGAAGTAGATCGTGCGCTGGACCTCGGCGGGTGTCCGGTTGAGGAGGTCGCCGAATTCGGGGTGTCGGTCGTCGAGCAGGTTCCGGACTCCGGCGCCGACCTCGAGCTCGTCGAGGGGGCGCCAGCGAACCTGGAGGTCGAGTCGGAAGTAGCTCGGGATGCCCGCGCCCTGGAGGTTGTCCGTCCAGTAGATCGTGCCGCTGAAGTCCAGATCGTCCCGTGGATTCCATAACGCACGGACGACGAGGCGGTGGTG
Source organism: Planctomycetota bacterium (assembly GCA_041601735.1). Taxonomy (GTDB): domain Bacteria; phylum Planctomycetota; family DRQF01; genus JACKGY01. The sequence continues at coordinate 3,063 of JBFIHP010000117.1, forward strand.
CGGCGAGACGGATTCGGCGCCCTCGGACACGTTGCTCCCGATGCCGACCGGGTGGACCTGGACCTGAAGCAGGGACCAGCTCGCGGTCAATCGCAGCTCGTCGAGCGGCCGCCAATCGGTCGTCAGTTCGAGGCCGTAGGTCTCGGCCTTGGCGCCGTTGTCGTTGATCAATGGCACGACGGGGTAACCGGCCGGGTCGAAGAACGGGACCCCGTTGTGGCGGTTCAGGACGTGCTCGTAGTCGTTGTAGAAGAGCGCGAGATCGAGGCTCAGATTGGCGAAGGGCTGACTGCGCCAGCCGAGTTCGAAGGCCAGCATGCCGGTCGCGACGACGTCCGGGTCGCCCTGGACCTCGCCTGAGGCGATGAAGCCGCCGCCGAGGTCCCGGAGGGGCAGGCGGAGACGAAGATCATGCGAGGCGCGCGAAGGTGTCTCGACCGCCCGCGACGCCGCGGCCCAGATCGTGTTCTGTTCGTCGATGTTCCACAGAAGGCGGATGTTGGGCTGGAATTCGAAGCCCGAGAAGTCGTTGTGCTCGATCTTCGTGCCGAAGATGAGGCGCAGCTCGTCCTCGATGAGGGTCCACTCGTCCTGGACGAAGAAGCTGAAGATCTGGTAGTTGCGATCGTCCGGATCGAATCCGAGGGCGTAGCTGCCCCGGAAGTCATCGCTGATGAAGCGGTAACCGACGCCCCAGACGATCTCGTGCGAGTCGGCCGGCTTGAAGCGATGCTGGAAGTCGAGGTCCCAGGTGTCGCGTCGGTCCTCGAAGGCCTCCTCGTTCCGGCGCGTATGATCGAAGTAGACCTGGAGGATGATGTCCTGATCCTCGTCGAACTCGTGGCGCCAGCGGGCCATGGCGTTGACGCCGGAGAAGTTGATCACGTCATCGATCAGACGGTTGAAGGTCGGGGGAGTGGGCGCGATCAGGCTGAACTCCTGTTCGGCCTCCCCGTCGAAGGCATCGACCTGCAGGGTCAGCTCGTCATCGACGTCGATGGCCCAGTCCAGACGCGCACCGCCCTGGAAGCTGGTCCAGTCGTGCTCGTCGTCGGCCGCCGTCTCGAAACCGTGGCGATCGAACCACGATCCATGGAGCTTGACATGCATGTCCTCTCCGAGAGCAAAGCCGTAGCGCAGGTAGCTCTCGAGTTCGGAGTCGCCCGCGACGGCACGGAACTGGCCGCCCTGGCTCTCCTTCGCGCTCTTCGTGATGACGTTGATGACGCCGTTCACGGCATTGGCGCCCCATAGGGTACCGCCCGGGCCGCGGATCACCTCGATGCGCTCGATGCTCTCGACCGGCACGATCTGCTGGTTCCAGAAGACGCCGGAGAACAGCGGCGTGTAGACGCTCCGGCCGTCGATGAGGACGAGCAACTTGCTGGCGTAGAAGTCGTTGAAGCCGCGGATCGAGACCGCCCAGCGGTGGCGGTTGATCTGGGCGACCTCGACGCCGGGGACCAGCCGTAGCGCTTCGGGGAGAGAGCGGGCGCCGGCACGTTGGATGTCCTCCTGGGTGAGGACGTGGATCGCGGCGGCGGCCTGCGAGGCCTTCTGGCGCTTCCTCGACACCGAGGTCACCTCGATGTTCAGGAGGTCCTCCAGACTGAGGTCACTCAGGCTCTCGAGGTCCTCGGGGTCGTCCGATCGGATGATCTCGTCGATCTCCTCCTCCGGGCCGTTCTGGGCCGGGAGCGGGGTCCCGAAACCGGACCCGAGGAGGAGTACGAGGACCCAAAGCGGCCCGATCAGGGCCGCCCTCGTCTTGTTTCGCATCTTCTCGTGCCGCGTCGGGGGACCGCCGCGACTTCTCCTTCGATCCGCCTTTTCGGCATGATCGGGGGCCTTTGTTCGGCTCGAATCGGGACTTTTGTCCTTCGGGACACAATGCCTCAGGCGCCCCGGGCCGGATTCCCCGGCCGACAATCGGGTCGTGACTTTACTTCTCGCAGGGCACGGACTAGGCTCGGAGCATCACCCCTGGACGCGGTCCCGGGCGGTCCCTGATCGGATCGCCGCGCGAGACCCGAGGAAGTCGGAGGATCGATCGATGCGCAGGTCCCTGTTCACGGTGCTTCCGCTCGCCGCTCTCCTCGCCCTGATCCTGCAGGCGCAAGCCGCAGGCCAGTGCTGAGGCGCCGGAGGAGCGGGGGGCAAGGCCAAGACCCCCGGCGGCGCAGGTCGCGTCGAAGTTCCCCTGGTCGGCAAGACCAGAAGCCCTGAAGTCGCCCGTATTCTCGACATCGAGTGGCTGCCGGCCGAGTGGCCGACCACCTGGGACGAGAAGTACGGCACCCGCAGCCTGCCGATCGGCGGTCTGCTCCAGCTGAGCGATCGCAAGCATCGCCCGGCCCTCGTCTACATCCACGAGACGCTGGAAGGCGAGGTGCAGGAGAAGCTCGAGTCCGACATGTTCGGCACCGAGGAGGTCATCCTCGGCACCCGCTTCTTCCGCTGCTTCATGATCAACGCGGACGACATCCAGGACGAGAAGATCAAGGCCGAGTACGCCAGGAAGCTCCCGGCGCTCGTCTTCCTGGACGGCCGCGGCGAGGAGGTCCTTCGGCTCCGGGGCAAGTCGCGCGCCTCGCGGGTCCAGGCCGCCATGAAGCGGGTCTTCGGCGACCACTTCAAGGCGAGCATGCCCCGGGTCCTCCGGGCCATGACCGACGGTCTCGACGACCTCCAGAAAGCCGAGGACAAGATGGCCGACGCCAAGAGGCTGCTCGACGAGGTCGAGGACCGCATGGCGGACCGCGACGATGCGAGCGCCGAGAAGAAGATCGAGAAGCGCCGCGAGGCCTACGAGGAGGCTCGCGCCGAGTTCGAGAAGATCCTCGAGACCCTGGGCGAGCTGGCGAATCCGCCGCTCCTCATGGACGAGCCGACCTCGAAGCGCTGAGCGTCGAGGTCAACGGAACGAATGCGAGGCGAGCCGCCGGGCTCGCCTCGTTTCGCATTCAGGCGGGTAGATCGAAGACGATGGGGCGACCGCTGCCCGGATGGACGATCTCGTCGTCCGCCATGATGACCCGGCCGCGCACGATGGTTCGCTTCGGCCAGCCCCGCACCTTCATGCCGTCAAACGGCGTCCAGGCGCAGCGCGAGCGGATCCAGGAGTTCTCGATGGTCCTTTCGGCCGCGAGATCGACGAGGGTGAGGTCGGCGTCGCAGCCGATCTCGATGCGGCCCTTGGCGCGCATGCCGTAGAGCCGGGCCGGATTCTCGGCCGCGAGTGCCACGAAGCGTTCCAGGCCGAGACGGCCGGCGGCGACGTGTTCGAGCATCACCGGGACGAGGGTCTGGACGCCGGGCATGCCGGAGGGCGTGCGCGGGTAGCCGCGGTCCTTCTCCTCGCGGGTGTGGGGGGCGTGATCCGACCCGATGACATCGACGGTCCCGTCGGCGACGCCGCGCCAGATACCCTCGCGGTGCCTCGCATCGCGGATCGGGGGGTTCATCTGGGCGTAGGTCCCGAGCCGCTCGTAGCAGTCGGGCGCCGCCAGGGTCAGGTGCTGCGGGAGGCACTCCACGCTGGCCCAGCGCTTCTTGCCGGCCAGGAAGGCCATCTCCTCCGCGGTCGTGATGTGCAGCACGTGGGCGCGGCGGTCGGTCTCCTCGAGCAGGGCCACGAGTCGCCGGGTCGCCCGGAATGCGGTCTCCTCGTCGCGCCAGACCGGGTGCATGGACGGCGGGGAGTCGTCCTTCAGGAGGGCCTTCCGCTCGTTCAGGCGCTCCTCGTCCTCGCAGTGGACCGCGACCCTGCGCCTCGTGCCCCGGAGGACCCGACGCACCGACTCGTCGTCCGGGACGAGCAGGTTGCCGGTGGAGCTGCCCATGAAGATCTTGACGCCGACGCAGCCCTCCTGGCGCTCGAGCATGGCGAGCTCATCGACGTTGTCGGTGGCCGCGCCGGCGAAGAAGGCGAAGTCGACCGCGGCACGCCCGCGGACGCGGCTCACCTTGTCGGCGAGGGCCGCCTTCGTCGTGGTCCCGGGATTCGTGTTGGGCATCTCGCAGACGGCGGTGACGCCTCCGGCCGCGGCGGCGAGCATGCCGGTCTCGAGGTCTTCCTTGTGCTCGAGCCCCGGCTCGCGCATGTGCACCTGCGAGTCGATGATGCCCGGCAGGACATGCAGGCCCGCGGCCTCGACGATCTCGTCGGCGCTCGCCGTCCCGAGGTCCCCGAGCGCCGCGAATCGTCCCTCGAGAATGCCGATGTCGCACCGGCTGCGGCCCCGCGGCGAGACCACGGTCCCGCCCCGGACGATCAGATCGAAGTGTTGCTGAGACATGCCCGGATTATCCCCCGAATCCGCCGTCACCGCCACGGCGTCAGACGCAAAACCGCCGCCAACCGCCGCATTGGCGTCGGACGTAGAACCGCCGGTGGGCGGCGAATCCGGGTCAGACCCGAATGCGTGGGCCGGCGGCGGTCTCGAGTCTGACGCCCGCTAGTGCTGGCAGGAGGGGCAGTGGAAGGTCGCGCGATTCTGGATGACGCTCCGACGGATCGGCGTGTCGCAACGCCGACAGGGTTCGCCGGCGCGGTCGTAGACCGCGAGGTCGATGCGGAAGTAGCCGGCATGACCCTCCGGGTCGAGGAAGTCGCGCAGGGTCGTGCCGCCCCGGGCGATCGCCTCCCGGAGGACCTTCTTCACCTCCCGGGCGAGACCGTCGTAGCGGGCCCGGGCCACGCGGCCCGCGGCGCGACGCGGCAGGATGCCGGCGCGCCAGAGGGCCTCGTTGGCGTAGATGTTGCCGACGCCCACGACCACCTTGCCGTCCATCAGCAGGGACTTGAGGGAGCGCTTCGAGCCGCGGGCGGCGGCGTGCAGGTGAGCGCCGTCGAAGTCGGGGCCGAGGGGTTCGGGGCCGAGATTCCCGAGCAGGGGTTCGCGGAGAAGCTCGCTCTCGTCGAGTCCGGCCAGCATCCC
>JBFIHP010000118.1:0-7998 GCA_041601735.1 Planctomycetota bacterium
GATGTGACGATCCGCATGGACCGCGCCACCGAATCCCTCAACGTCGCCGCCGCCGCCGCCATCCTCCTCCACCACTTCCGCTGATCCCCCCAAACGGTGCCAGGCACTTTCCGCCGCAAATCTCCGTCATACGGTGCCTGGCACCTTCCGCCGGAAATCCCGGACGAACGGTGCCACCCTCATCGATCTTCGAAGCTAGACGAGGGTGGCACCGGAATGTCGAAAAAGCTGGCGGAAAGTGCCTGGCACCGTAGGGGGGCTTATCGAGGCGATAGGCGGGACTTCTTTGGCAGGGGAGGGGGTGATGGGGCAGACTCGGGGCATGACGACGACCGAGGTCGAGAACGAATCGCGAGAGATCCCGCCCTTTCCCTGGCCGCGCTTCGTGACGGCCCTGCCGATCACCTGGGGGCTCCTGCTCGCGCTCCTCCTCGCCAATCCCGGCGACGAGTACGGCGAGCTCGCCCTCGGCGCGATCGCGGCCTGGCCCTTCGTCCATCTCTTCATGTTCCTGGGACAGACGGCTGCGGTGGTCCTCGGTCTCCTGGCCGCGACCACGGCCTTCGTCGGGGCGGGCGCGCTGCTCGACCGCATGCAGGCGAGCCCCCGGGTCTTCCTGACCGTCTGGAGCTGCTCGACCCTCGCCCTGATCGTCATCGCCGGCTTCCGGCACCGCCAGTTCGCGCGGCATCTGCGCGAGGGCGGCAGCGCGATCGCCAGCGTCCCGCTCGCCGCGGCCGCGATCGGCCTGACCGTCACGGCGTTCGTCGTCCTTGCCCTGGCCGGCGCCCGCAGGCTCCGCCGGGACCGTCGGCAGTTCGACGCCTGGCATCGCCGATTCCGCGGGCGCGACGCGAGGCCGTCATGAGCCTGAAGCCCGCTCGCCCCCTCGGCTGGGCGCTCCTCTGCGTGGTCGGCGCGGCGCTCGCCTGGTGTGTCGGGAGCGTCGAGTACTCGATCCATCAGTATCTCTCGAACCTGCCGACCCTCGTCTTCCTGCTGACATGGCCCTTCCTGTGGCGGCGGCTCTCGAATCTGAGCCTCGTCCAGGTCGCGGTCTTCTGCCTGCTGCACATCCTCGGCACCCGCTGGTACTACTCCTGCGTGCCCTACGACGAATGGTCGCAGGCCCTCTTCGGCTTCGAGCTGAACGAGGTCATGGGCTGGGAGCGCAATCACTACGACCGCCTCATCCATCTCGTCTACGGCCTGCTCCTGACCTGGCCGATGGCCGAGTTCATCATGCGAGGCCGGGTGGGTGTCTCGCGGCGCTCGGCCCTGTTCGTCGCCTTCCTGCTCGTGATGGCGACCTCCGCCTTCTACGAGATCGCCGAATGGACGGTGGCCGTGATCGCCTCGCCGGAGAACGCCGAGCGCTACAACGGTCAGCAGGGCGACTTCTTCGACGCCCAGAAGGACATGGCGCTGGCCGCCACCGGCTCCCTTCTGGTCTGGATCTCGGCGATCCGGGGCTCTTCTCGCGATCTTCAACCGGTCGATCGTTCCGATCGCCGCGGCTGATTCGGCGGTCCAACCCTTGACAGCGCCCGACTTCCGGCCAATCTGATCCTCATGGCGCCGAAACCGGGCGAAGGACTCGCCTGGTATCGAATCGATCAAACAGAAGGAGGCGACATGACCCCGTTCTTCGCACAGTTCGAGCCGCCGTCTCTCGGCGAGCAAGTCCTCTACACCCTGATCGTCTCGGCGATCTGGGGCGCGTTGATGTTCTACAAGCTCTTCGAGAAGGCGGGGAAGCCCGGCTGGGCCGGCATCGTGCCGATCTACCAGTGGATCGTGCTCGCCGAGGTGGCGCGGAAGCCGATCTGGTGGGGACTCGCGGCGGCGCTCGCGACCTGGATCCCCTTCGTCGGCTGGATCATCTCGATCGTCTTCATGGTTCTGCTCGCGATCGAGGTCTGCAAGCTCTTCGGCAAGCCCGGCGCCGGCATGGTGATCCTCTGCCTCATCTGCGGCATCGGCTACATGATCATGGGCTTCGGCGACGCGCAGTACGAAGGCGCCGGCGGGCACGACTGAGCGACGGAGTCAGACCAGCGAGAAGGCGGCACAAGACGACATGGACATCCTCAAGATCATCCTCGCGCTCTTCCTGCCGCCGGTCGCGGCCTTCCTCCAGGTCGGTCTCAGCCTGCACTTCTGGCTCAACATCGTGTTGACGCTCCTGGGCGGCCTGCCCGGCGTCGTCCACGCCCTCTGGCTCGTGCTGAAGAAGTAGTCGAGGTCCGCGCGGCGTACGCGCAACGAGAAGGGCCTCCCTGACCGGGGAGGCCCTTCCTACGTCCCTGGAACCGGTCCTCGCGACTCAGTGCGCGGCGAGCTTCTCCGCGGCCAGGGCCGTGGCGGCCTTCTCGGTCGTTCGAACCTTCTCGAGCAGATTCAGGGCGTGTTCGAGCTTCAGGCAGATGCCGAGGGTCTCGGAGTAGACCCGGGTGACGATGCCGACGACCTCGCCGTCGGGACCGATCAGCGGTCCGCCGCTGTTCCCCGGGATGATCGAGGCCGTGACGTGGATCGTGTTCTCGACCTTGCGCACCGTGCCGATCGAGGGCGAGGATTCGACCCTGCCCGCCTCCAGGCCGTTCTGGCCGCGCGGAAACCCGAGCGCCATCACCCGGTCGAGCTTGTTCAACTCGACGTCGCCGTCGCGATGAAGGGGCAGGGGCTTGAAGGCCGCGCCCTTCGCCTTCAGGAGCACGATGTCGTTGTCGTTCAGCTCGTGGAGCGAGATGCTCGGACCGAAGGAGCCGAACTCCATGTCGCGTTTCATCATCGAATCCGGAGCCTGGATGGCGACCTCGAGGTTGTTCAACACCCAGGAGTTGAAGCCGCGATCGGTGCGCGGTTCGCGCAGGTCGTCGAAGGCCTCGCATCCCGTGGGCCAGCAGGCGACGCGGAGTGAGTCGCGGTCGATCTCGATCTCGCCCAGCGCCTCCATCGCCGCCAGATCCGGATCGAACTTCCAGGGCTGCACGACGTGCTTGTTGGTGACGATGTAGCCGTCCTCGGTGATGACGAAGCCGCTGCCCCAGCCGGTGACGGTCTTCCGGGCCTCCTCACCGCTGTCGCGCTTCTTCGTGTAGTCGAACTCGGTGTACACGAGGACGACCGCGCCGCGATGTTCGCGCTCGAAGTCGCGGAAGACCTGGTCGATCGAGGGCTTCGGGCGCATCTTCTCCTCGAGCTGCCGCCTGAGCTCCGCGAGCTCACCCTTGAAGGCGGCGACCGTGCGGTCGTTCTCGTCGCGGCTGCGGCTCTCCATGCTGTGGAGGCGTTCCTCCATCCCGCCGATGAGCCGGGCGTAGCTCTCGATCTCCGCGCGGCGGGCTTCGCTCTCGTCCAGCTCCAGATCGCGGAGGGCCGCCAGTTTCCGCTCGTGGTCCTCTTCGATGGTCCGCACCAGGTTGCGCGTCCGACCGAGTTCGCCGATCAGCGCCCCGTTCTCCTTCTCGCTGACGACGATGCGCTTCGTGACGCCGGCCAGCCCGAGGGTCAGGCTCGCGGCGATCAGGAGGTTGAGGTAGGGCAACACCGTGCGCATCAGCGAGCGGCGCGGCGCCGCGGCGGGCGAATCATGGTCGGCTTCTTGGTGCATCGTCGCAGCTCCCGGTCCGACGCGAGCCGCGCCGCTCGCCCGCGATGATCGGGGCGTCCGGAGCGCTCGCGGACATGGGGGATCGAAATCCAGTACCGCATGTATCGGAGACATGCTCTCGAAATCTGTTGCGATGTTGGATTCTCGGACGGTCCTGCGCGCGGCCCTGCATGTTCATGCGATCGGAGGTCGATCACCGCGGCCTTTCGTCGCGGCCGGGGCGGCTCAGCTTCGATCCCGGCCGCGCGCGGCGCTGATCGCGATCAGGACCACGCCGAGCGCCACCAGGACGCCGGCCAGGAGCGGATCGCTGCGGCCGAGGGCGGGTTCGAGCGCATCGCTCCCCGGGATCTCGGTGACCTGCTCGTCGAAGAAGGCGACCGAGGAGAAGACCCCCATGCCCAGACCGCAGAGGAAGAGGAAGAAGCCGATCAAACCGATGAGACCGGGCCCCGATCGCGAGTCGTCCCGATCATCGACCATCGTTCAGCCCTCCATCTGGAGAAAAGCGACCATCCCGGTTATCAGAAACGGGCGGCCTCGACCCTGGTCGCCCCGATCCTGAACAATCCTGCAGGGAGCTGCCACCATGTTGCGCTTTCTCGGAGTCATCCTCCTCCTGGTTCTCGTTCTCGCCGGCGTCGGCCTCTGGCGCGGCTGGTTCAGTCTGTCCTCGACGACGAACGAATCGGGCAAGAAGAGCTACACCATCGAGGTCGATGAAGACAAGCTCGGCGAGGACGTCGATCGGGTGAAGGACAAGCTCGCCAAGGTCACCTCCGGAGCGATCGAGAAGATCGACGCCGCGGCCAACACGATCACCGTCAAGACCGAGGCCGGTGACGTCGAGGTTCCGGTGGACGAGTCCACGAGCTTCAAGCTCGGCGACGACGTCATCAAGCTCGGCGACCTGAAGCCCGGAGACCGCCTGCGGATCGACTGGCGCGAGGTCGATGGCAAGAAGATCGCCGGGACGATCACGGCCGAACGCGACTGAGACCTTCCTCGCCCCGGGAGACCCCCATGTCCGATCGATTGCTGAGCCCCGAGGAACTCGAGAAGCAGCGCGGAGAACTCGAAGCCTGGCTGAACTTCGCCCGCGACATGGGCGACGATTTCATGCGCGGCGGCGCTCCTGACCCGAGCGTCCTCGAGCACTATCGCGACAAGATCCTCGTCGATATCGGCTGTGGACCCCGGCCCTTCATCGAGTGGTTTCCGCTCCGGATCCCGGTGATGATCGACTGTTGCATGTTGAGCTACGCGGAGTCCGGCCTCCTCCAGCCTTCCACCTACGAGAAGGTCAACCTGGTCGATGCGATGGCCGAGAAGCTGCCCATCCGCTCCGGCACGGTGGACATCGTCTTCGCCCTGAACATGCTCGACCACACCTATCGTCCGGAGACCGTCGTCGCCGAGATGCGTCGGATCTTGAAGGTCGGAGGCGCCCTGCACGTCCACGTGGACGTCGGCGGCGAGCCGAACGTCTGCGAGCCGATCGTCTTCACCGAGGAGCGCGTGCGCGGCCTCTTCGACGACTTCAAGCTGATCTTCCACGAGGAAGACCTGCCCTCCAATCCCGGCCGTGAGAAGACCCTCCGGGGCATCTTCGTGAAGGAGACGCCCGTCGGCGACGAGGAGGCCGTCGATCCGCGCGACTTCGACGAACTCGTGCGGTCGCCCGACGACGGCGCCCCGCTGGAGCGGGAAGAGGACGACGCCTTTCTGGCGCCTTCGAACGGCCGTCGGTACCCGAGGACCGGCGGGGTCTGGGATTTCCGCCCGCAGGATTGAGTCTCCAACCGCGTGGTCGCCCTTTCGCCCGTCGGCGGTTCGGCGACCTGAGGTGGACCGAGGAGTCCGATGGAAGCACTGAACGCCGTCGTGGCCCAGAAGATCGAGGTCAGCCCGAGCCTCTTCATCCTCCGCATCGTGCCGGACGGCTGGGAGCTTCCGGCCTTCGAGCCCGGCCAGTTCGCCGTCGTGGGGCTGCCGGGCTCGGCGCCGCGCTGCACCGTCTGCGATCCCGAGGATGAACCGGCCCCGCCCGACAAGTTGATCAAGCGGGCCTATTCGGTCGCCTCCAGCTCGGTGCAGCGGGAGTATCTCGAACTCTACGTCGCGCTCGTGCCCTCGGGCGAGCTGACGCCCCGGCTCTTCGCGCTGGAGGCGGGCGACCGGATCTGGCTGGCCGAGAAGATCAAGGGCATGTTCACCCTCGCCGACGTGCCCGCCGACAAGCACGTCGTCATGATCGCGACCGGGACCGGTCTCGCGCCCTACATGAGCATGCTGCGTTCGCAGCTCACCTGCGGCGGACCGACCCGCGTCGCCGTCCTGCACGGGGCGCGGCACTCCTGGGACCTCGGCTACCGCTCCGAGCTGCGGACCCTGGCCCGCATGTGCCCCAACTTCCATTACGAGCCCTGCGTGAGCCGTCCGGGCGAGGAGTACGTCGCCTGGAAGGGGAAGACCGGCTACGTCCAGGACCTGTGGGATTCCGATCTGCTCACGAAGACCTGGGGCTTCATGCCGACGCCGGAGAACACCCATGTCTTCCTCTGCGGCAATCCCTCCATGGTGGAGGCCGCCGTCGAGATCCTCGCGGCCGAGGGTTTCAAGGAGCACGGCCGCCGCGAGCCCGGACAGATCCATGTCGAGCGCTACTGGTAACGAGGCCGCGATGAGCCCGAAGCCCTTCGAACTCCACCCCCAGCTCGCCCGTGATTGCCACGAACTCGGGCGCCTCGGCGAGATCCGCCTCCTGCTCCACGGTAATGCCGCGCTGGACTGGTTCATCCTCGTGCCGGAGCGCGATGTCGTGGAACTGCACGACCTCGTGCCCGCCGATCGCCGCGCGCTCGAGGACGCGGCCGACCGGTTGGCGCACTGGCTGAAGGAAGAGGGCGCCGACAAGATCAACGTCGCCGCCATCGGGAACATGGTTCCCCAGCTCCACTACCACGTGGTGGGGCGGCGCCGCGACGATCCGGCCTGGCCCGGCGTCGTCTGGGGACGGCTGCCCGAGACCGACCGGCGTGAGCCCGAGACGATCGCGGCGCTCGTCGAAGGTCTGCGCGGCGCCGGCCTCGACCTCTCCTGAGCCTCAGTCCTCCGCGGCGGCGGAGACCAGGAGGCTTTCGAGGTAGTCCCAGTAGCGATCGAGCCAGTTGCGGCCCTCGTCCTCCTCGAGCAGCCAGGGGTTCATCAGCGTGTGGCGCAGGAGGAAGATGTGATCGGCCTCGCGTTCGGGGTCGCGCGGCTCGACGACGAAGGTCGCCGGGTCGATGCCGAGTTCGACCAGGATGCGTTCGGCCTCCGCGGGCTGGATGTTGTCGCGAACCAGCGAGGTGTAGGACCCGATGAACTCCTTCACCTGGATGGGCCGCGAGGAATCGACCTTGAGGGTCTCGAAGATCCGGCGCCCGAAGCGGTTCATGATCGCGAGCTCGCGGTTGCCGCGTGGATTCACGGCGAAGCAGATGAGGTTCGAGTCGGTCACGAAGGGGATCGTGATCCGGTAGCGGTCGGCCAGGGCCTCGCGCCGGCGCATGACCAGCTCGTGGAGGTACTCCGTGGCCCGGATCGTGCCCTCGAGCAGCAGGCCGAAACCCTCGTCGTGCAGGGGCAGGACCTTGTGGGTGACGTAGACCGAGGCGGCGGCCGCGCCGGCCTTCGAGCCCTCGAGCACGTACTTGCCGAGATCTCGCAGCTTCTCGCCGGTCGGCCGCGACCGCGCCTTCTCGCCCAGGTCGAAGACGTAGGCCGCCTCCTGGGCGATGAAGTCGATGACCTCGCGATTGCGTGCCACGAAGGCGCCGGCCGCGTAGGGCACGTAACCCAGCTTGTGCGGATCGACCGTGATGCTGTCCACCTCGGCGAGCGCGGCGAAGGCCGCGTGGACGGCCTCGCTGGGGAAGTAGCGGAATCGCCGGGCGATCTTCTCGCGCGGCTCCATCGTGCCGTCGGGCCGACGGAAGATCGAGGCCAGGTAGCCGCCCCAGGCGCCGTCGACGTGGATGCCGAAGTCCTGCCCCCGGCTGCGCGTGGTCTCGCGCAGACGGACGATGCCCTCGATCGGGTCGATCGTCCCGAACTCGGTCGTGCCCAGGACGCCCACGACCGCGAGGACGGGGCGCCTCCGCGATCGGGCCTGCTCGAGCAGCTCCTCGAGATGGCCGAGGTCCATGCGCATGTTCGAATCGACCCGGACCTTGCGGAGCTGCCTGGTGCCGAAGCCCAGGAGCTTCATGCCCTTCTCCCAGGAGTAGTGGCCCGAGGCCGGGACGAGGACGATCGGCGGGCGCAGGTCGGGGTGATCGCCGAAGAAGTCGGCCGCGCCGAGAGCCTCGATGCGGCGGCTCTTGAGCTCGCGGATGAAC
>JBFIHP010000119.1:0-7974 GCA_041601735.1 Planctomycetota bacterium
AACAAGCTCAAGGCGGCTCCGGCCGAGGTGGGCAAGCTGATCGTCGTGGACGGCGTCTTCTCGATGCTGGGCCGGATCACCAACCTCCCCGCCATCGTCAAACTGGCGCGTGAGTACGACGCCCGGGTCATGGTCGATGACGCCCACGGCGTCGGCGTCCTGGGCGAGCGCGGCATGGGCACCCTGGAACACTTCGGCTTCGAGGGCCCGGACTCGGGCGTGGACATCGTCACCGGCACCTTCTCGAAGTCCCTGGCCTCGCTGGGCGGCTTCGTGGTCGCCAGCGACGACGTGATCCACTACATCAAGCACATCGCGAGGTCGCTGATGTTCAGCGCCAGCATCTCGCCGCCGAACGCGGCCTCGGCCCTCGCCGCCCTCCAGGTCATGCAGGACGAGCCCGAGCACCTGAAGAACCTCTGGCGCAACGTCGCCCAGATGAAGTCGGGACTCGACGCGCTCGGCTACGACACGATGGGCTCGCGTACGCCGATCATCCCCATCAAGGTGGGTGACGAACTCGACACCTTCCAGTTCGCGAAGCGGCTCTTCGACGCCGGTCTCTTCGTGAATCCCGTCGTGCCTCCGGGCGCGCCGGTCGGGCTGGTCCGGACCAGCTACATGGCCTCGCACACCACCGAGGATCTTGATTTCGCCCTTGGAGTCTTCAGGAAACTGGCCGCCCACGCGGATGTCGCAGCCAACCAGTGACATTGAAACGAACCCCCCCGCGGATCGGACGAAAGGACGATCCGCCGACACCGGGCTCGAATTCCGATCCGTCCGCGACCGATCCGACCTCCGACAGTTCATCGAACTCCCCTACCGGCTCCATTCCGAGGAGCCTTTTTTCGTGCCTCCCCTGCGCTTCGACGTGAAGCGAAGACTGGATCGCCGGAAGAACCCTTTCTTCGCCCATTCCGATGCCGCCTACTTCCTCGTCCTCCGGGACGGAACGGCCCTGGGGCGCATCGCGGCGATCGACTACCGGCGGCACAACGAGATCCACGGCGACCAGGTCGGCTTCTTCGGCTGGTTCGACTGCGTGGACGACCAGGCGGTGGCCGATCTCCTCCTGGACGGCGCCGCCCGCTGGCTCGGGGAGCGGGGCAAGGACGCGATCCGGGGGCCCGTCAGCTTCAGCCTCAACGACGAGGCCGGCGTCCTGGTCGAGGGCTTCGATGTCATGCCCCGGGTGCTCACGCCCTGGAATCCGCCCTATTACGAGGACCTCCTGGTCGGCTGGGGGCTCGAGAAGGCGATGGACCTCGTCTCCTTCAACCTGCCGGTGAACTCCTTCGAGCACGAGCGGATCGGCCGCATCGTCGAGCGGATCATGAAGCGAGGCAAGCTCGTCCTGCGCCCCTTCGACATGAAGAACTTCAAGCGCGAGGTCGAGCACTTCAAGCGGCTCTACAATGACGCCTGGCACGACAACTGGGGTTTCGTCGGCCTCACCGACGCCGAGATCGACCACATGGCGAAGGATCTCAAGCCCGTTGTCGAACCGAGCCTCGCGAACTTCATCGAGGTGGACGGGGAGCCGGTCGGCTTCGCCCTCGTCCTGCCCGATCTGAACCACATCCTGAAGGACCTGAACGGCCGACTTCTGCCCTTCGGCCTCTTCAAACTCCTCTTCGGGCTCGGGAAGATCCCGAACATCCGGCTCCTCGCCATGGGAGTCCGGCGCGACCTGCACAAGAGCGGGATCGACTCGGTGCTCTACTACGCCAGCTACGAGGCGGCGAGGAAGCTCGGAAAGGTCGACTCCGAACTGGGTTGGGTCCTGGAAACGAATTCCGTGATGATCAGCACCATCGAGAAGGTGGGCGGCAAGCGCTACCGCACCCACCGGATCCTGGAGAGAGGGCTCGCCTCATGAGGTCGCCCGCCATGGATACCGGCCTGCCCCTTGGTAGCATTCCCTTCCCCCTGATCGAGACCATTCGAAAGGACGGTTGAACCGCATGTCCTCCAATTCGCAATCGATGAAGCGCCTCATCGAGCTTGCCTCGCAGCACGATCTCAAGCCCTTCGAGGACCTCTGGATCGAGACGATCGCCGCCGACACCTCGAACGTCGAGGGTCTGCTCGAGGCCATCGCCGCGCTCGAGTCGCAGGGTCAGTTCGGCAAGGCCGCCAGCTTCCTGAACCTCCTCCTGCCGAGCTACCTCGACGACCCGAACGCGGACGAGGCGGCCCTGCTCTGCCTGAAGCGGCTGGCCAAGGTCTCGGCCCGCGACCGGAACCTGAGGGAGAACTTCCTCAAGGTCTTCCGGCGCAAGTACGCCGACAACCCCGGGCTCGACACCTGCATCGAGCACTCGGGCATCATGAAGGAGATGGACATCTCCGATGCGGTGGACAAGCTCGAGAGCTACCTCCGCTTCTCGCCGGGCAGCTACCTCGAGCACCCGGCCGGCTGGGGCGTGGGCATCGTGTCCGCGGTCGATCACGACGAGGCGACCGTCACGATCGAATTCCGCGACATGCCCGGCCATGAGCTCGGCTTCGAGATGGCACGCAACATCACGCGCTATCTCCCCGACGACGACTTCAAGGCGATGAAGTTCGATCGGCTCGGTCAGCTGCAGGAGATGGCCGAGAAGGACCCCGTCGCCCTCGTGCGCTGCGTCGTCAGCAGCCGCGAACGCAAGACGACGGTCCGGGACCTTCGCGACCGCCTCACCGACGGCGTCATCCCGGTGAAGGACTGGTCGAAGTGGTGGACGAAGACCCGCTCCAAGGTGAAGCGTGATCCGAACTTCAAGGTCGGGACCGGCAACAATCCCCTGGTCGAGGTCATGGCCGCCGAGCTCGCCTTCGAGGACCAGACCCTGACCAACATGGCCGCCCTTCGCGGCCTGCCGAAGAAGATCAAGTACGTGCGCGAGCTCTTCAACGAGATCGATTCGCACCCGGAGACGCGCCCGGCCCTGACCATGGCCGCCGGCGTCCTGGCCAAGATCGCCGCCGAGGAGAAGAAGAAGTTCCCCGGCGCCACGCTCAGCCTCGCGCTCATGCTCGAGAAGGTGGCCGAGATCAAGGACGACTACCAGATCCCCGAGGCCCTGAAGCTCGAGGGCCTGCTCGCCGACCCCTACTCCTTCCTCGAGACCCTGCCGACCGTCCCGATCGCGGCCGACCGCAAGGACATCCTGGCGCGAGTCCGTGATCGCTTCCCCGACATCTGGCCGGAGATCTACGAGAAGGCCCTCTACCTCGGCGAGAGCGACGTCTGCGACTTCTGCCTGAAGGAGCTGATCACGATCGGCGCCTTCGACCGCGCCACGCGGGCGATCTTCGACTTCCTCAGCAAGTTCCGCGAATACCGCGGCAGCTTCCTCTGGTACGTCAAGCTCTGCCTGAAGGGCAGCGCTCACAAGGCCCTGCCGATCCCGAGCCTTCAGAGCCTGCTCGAGAAGTGCCTGCTCCTGCATTCGCACTGCAACAACCGCTTCATGCAGGGCGAGGCCGACGCCGAGGACTACCGCAAGGAGTGCCGGACGATCGAGAAGGTCCTCGAGGGCAAGAGCTGCCAGCTCATCCGCAAGACCCTCAAGGCCTGCAACACGGCCGAGGCGCTCGACTTCTACAACATGATCCGCGGCAGCCGCAGCCTGCCGGACGACGTGAAGGACGCCCTGGTCGCGGCCGTCATCCGGACCAGGCCCGAGGTCGCCAAGCTCCGCGCCGAGGCCGAGGACGACGGCAGCCACCTGCCCGGCTTCATCGACGAGCGGGTCATCTACGTCACCGCGACCGGTTACCGGAAGTACGAGCAGACCTACAACAACCTGGTCAACAACGACATCCCCAAGAACGCCGCCGAGATCAACCGCGCCGCTTCCTACGGCGACCTGTCCGAGAACGCCGAATGGAGCGCGGCGATCGAGAAGCAGACCGCCCTCACCCAGAAGGCCGAGGAGATGCGCGAGGCCCTCGAGAAGGCGCGCATCATCGACACCTCGCTGGTGAACGGCGAGAGTGTCGCCGTCGGCTGCCGGGTGAAACTCACCAACCTCGAGAGCAAGGCCGAGGAGTCCTACACCCTGCTCGGCCCCTGGGACGTCGATATGGAGAAGAAGATCATCTCCTACCTCTCCCCTCTCGGCCGCGGCCTCCTCGGCCGCTCGGTCGGCTCGGAGACCGAGGTCGAGCTGCCGGCCGGCAAGGCCAGCTACAAGATCCTCGAGATCCAGGTCGCTCCGACCCTCATCGCCGAGCAGAAGGAAGAGACCGCCTGATCCTGGGATCGTCATGATTCACCGGAAAGCCCTCGTCCTCGGACGAGGGCTTTCTTCATGATGGCCTCATGGGCCTCGAAGGTGACGCATTCCGCATCGCGACGGCGAGGCTCCGCCTCGTCCTGCCGCGGCTCGAAGACCTCTCGTCCCTGCACCTGCTGCGCAACGACCCCGCGGACGCCCTCCGGCGAACCACCCCGGAATCCATCGGGGAGGTCGAGAGGAAACTCCACACGATCATCGAGGACAACCGCGAGGGCCGCGGCTTCAGCCTCGCGCTCAGGGGCGCCGACGACGACCGACTGCTCGGGATGATCGGCATCTGGCGGATCGACGCCGGGACGCGAACCGGCGAGATCGGCTACGAGCTGATCGCCGATCGCCGGGGCGAGGGCCTGATGCAGGAGGCCATGGCGGCCTTCCTGCCCGCGCTTCGCCGCCACTTCCCGGGCCTCCAGGTCGAGGCCTGGGTGCACCCGGACAATCTCGCGTCGCTCCGCCTGCTCCGGAAGCAGGGCTTCGTTCCGACCGGCGAGACCTCGACCGAGGACGAGGGGCATGACCGCTACCTTCTCGAGCCGGACCGTGGCTAGGCCTCAGTCTTCGGCCTTCGCCTCCAGCTCGTGACGCCAGAGTCGTGAGCGCCGGCGCCAGTCGGAGGACGACTCGGGAACCGTCGCCTCGAGGACCTTGCCGCGGTGCCGGCGCAGCGCATCCAGCGCCCCGGGCATGAGACAGGCATTGCCGCTCGCGAGGTAGTCGGCGAGCCAGCGGGGTCCCCGGGGATCACCCAGCGTGTCGAGGGCTCTCGCCGCGCCGTAGGCTGCGTACTCGAAGGGCTTCTCCAGGAGGCGCGCGACGTCGTCGCGAAGCTCGCTGAAGCCCCCCTGCCCGGCCGCGAGTGCCGCGACCATGCGCACGGCTTCGCTCTCGTGATCGAGGTGCTCGCGGATGATCGGGATCAGCTCGCGATCGCCGAGGTAGGCGAGGATCTCGAGCCCCGAGCGCATGGCGTAGTAATCCGGGTCGCGATCCCGCGTGACCACGACGGCGATCGAGTCGCGCACCTCCTTCATCAGGGCCGCGACGTCGAGGCCCTCCGGTAGTTCACGGCCGATCTTGCGGAGATACCAGACGGCGAGGGCGCGGAGCTGCGGCGGGCCCTGCTCGCGCAGGGCGAGCTCGAGGCCCCGCTTCTCGACCGCCGCTCGGTCTGCCTCGGGCAAGGACTCCAGGCCGTTCAGGACCGCGGCGAGGAGCCAGTAGGAGGAGAAGCAGGGGTCCTCCGCGATCATGCCCAGCGCCGTCTCGGTCCGTCCCGCCGGCCCGCGCGCGGCCAGGAGTTGCGCGGCGTGGAAGCGCACCCGCTGCGAGTAGAGGCTGTCGAGGAACTCGTCGAGACAGAGATCGACCTCGGCCTCGAGGCCGGCGAGCTTGCCGGCGCCGCGCGCATGGAGGGCGTAGAGAGCCGCCTCGATGGTGTACTCGTTGAAGGCGTCCTGGCGGACGTAGCGGGCGAGTTCGGCCATCATCGGTCGGCTGTCGATGCCGCGGAAGGCGACGCCGTAGAGGACCGCGAGCTTGAGCGCATCGCTCTCGTCATCGAGCAGCGTGCTCCAGATGACCGCCGGTCGCCCCTCGTCATCGACGAAGGTCGATCGCGCATCGGTGCGTGCCAGCGCACCGAGAGCGAGGACGCGCGAGGCGGAATAGCCGCTCTCGTCGGCCGCGATCTCGGCGAGGAGATCGGCGCCGAGAGGCCCGAGGGCCGAGAAGGCGGCGAGGACGCGATGCTCGGTCATCAAGGTGCCCCGACCGACCAGATCGAGCAGGCGGAGGCGGACCACGCCGCGCGCGGCGCGGCGCAGGGCCGGGTCGGCACCGGCGGTGGCATCGAGGATCGCGGCCTCGCCGTTCCAGCGATCGAGAAGGGCCTCGAGCACTTCCCCCGCGACGAGTACGCGCTGCTCCTCGTCGTCGATCTGCCGGAGGCAGGCGAGCGGCGCGCGCAGGGCCTCGAAGTCGGCGGCCGAACGGACGAGCGCGCGCAGGGCACCGACGCGGACCAAGGTGGTGGAGTCGGCGAGCCAGACCGAGGAGGCGGCATCATCGGCCGCGAAGAGCGCGGTCAGGGCGGCGATGCCGCGCTCCCGTTCGGCCTCGTAGGGACTGCCGAGGAGACGGCGGATCTCCGGATCGGACACCGGCCGGGAATCCTGGGCGGCGAGCGGCAGGAGGACGCTCAAGCCGAGCAGGATGAGGTGAAGGATCTTCATGATGTGCTGCGCCCCGGCACGGGTCCGCGATCCTGGACTTCTCGCCGGGCGGGGTCAAGGAAACTCCGCCCGCTCCCCGCTTCAGGAGCGCCGGCCCGACAGGCCGGCATTCGAGACTCCTGGCAACGAGGAGATGCCGCTCTCTGAAGCCGGGGAACGCCGCTCCATGAAGCCCGGGAATGCCGCTCTGTCAGAGCGGCGCTCCTGCAGTGCGCCGGGCTCAGGAGCCGGGCGATCGCGTGCCGTTGCCGAGCTGGATGCCGCGGTCGCGCAGGAGGTTGGCCAGGCCCGCCTCGCTGGGATCGGTCGCGATCTCGACCATGGTCTCGGACAGGCGCCGGACCACGAGGTCGCGGATCTCGGCGACCCCGAGCATGCGATCGATGTCCTCGGCGCTCTCGGCCTCGACGACCCAGATGCGCCGCGCCTCCATGCGGACCAGCTTCTCGCACCACTCGCGAACGCTGAAGGCCACGTTCTCGGGGAGGCTGTGCCGCGACTGCTCGTCGAGGAAGGAGAGGATGTCCTCGGCATCGAGACCGGAGGCGGCGGCATCCTGGACGCTGTCGCGGCTCAGGCGGTAGTGCAGCGCGAAGTCGGCCTTCTCGCGGCCGGCGAAGCGCCCCAGCTCGTGGATCACGTCAGGCCCCGCGTTCTCGGGGAAGACGATGATCTCGTGGTCCGGGTTGACGACGAGCGCGAGTCCGGCCGGTGCCCGGAGTTCCTCCACCTTCAGCCCGAGCGCTCGCGCGCCGGCCACGTTCAGCCGCAGGGCGAAGGGGCGCTTGTCGCCGTCGCGGATGGCGAGATCGACCGCGCCGACCCTGGCCAGGCCCTCGACGACCCAGCGCTGGAGGCTGCGCAGGAGGAGATCCGGCGTCGCCAACGGCGGGAAGGGCGCGTTCTTGTGCCGATCCTGGTAGCGCTGGGCCTGCTCCGGCCGGACCATCTGCGAGAGCCAGGCGTTCCTGGCGCGCACCGCCTGCGCGCCGACCTTCGACCAGGGTCCCGGGCCCTGTTCCTTCAGGAGTTCCACGAAGGAGCGACGCAGGCCGCGATGGTGGAGGGCCGACATGCCGCGCGTGTTGCCGCGCAGCGCTGACTCCAGCAGGTCGGCCAGGATCTCGGCGCCGCTCTTCTGGCGAACCTCCTGCCAGTTCTTGGTCGAGCGCAGACGGTGATCGAGGGAGGGCGTGACGAGATCGCGGTAGATGAGGAAATCGAGATACCAGAGCAGATCGGCCTCGCCGCCCGCCGGACGATCGCCGGGCGTGAGCGCGTCCTTCACCAGGCGCTTGAGGGCCGTCTTGTAGTACTCGCCGGTCTTCTTGACCTTGAACGGGGTCCGCTCGATCGCGGCCACGATGCCGCGAAGGTCGGCGACCGCATCACAACCCCGGCGAAGATCGGCACCGGCCGGTAGAGCCAGAGCTCGCCGGTCGCGCCCGAGG
>JBFIHP010000120.1:0-7973 GCA_041601735.1 Planctomycetota bacterium
CGAGCGCGTCGCCTTCCAGGGCCTGGCCGGCCTGGGGTCGGGCCCGGAATTCGAAGCCTTCGGTCGCCGGCTCCGTCGGGATCTGGCCGAAGTCCTGCGCTGAGGCCGGACCGATCGGCGCGGGCCCGGAATCGGGCCAAATTGAAACCGCCCAAGCCCGTCCTACGTCGGGACTTGCGGAGGCGGGTGCCCCTTTGCCGGGAGCCCTTGACATGCTCTCGAAGGGTTATGTAGAATCCCGCCCCGACGAGGGCCGCGTCCGTCCTTATCTAACGGCGGTAACGGCTCTTAGAGCTTAGGGAAAAGGGAAATCGAATCGGTGCGCGACACGGGTCCGCTGCGCCGTTCGCCACCGTCATGACAAGTCGCCCCCGGAACGCGGGCCACCTTCCTCGCGAAAGGTCTGACATGATCCAAATGAATAGGCTGCATCTTCTCGTCCTGCTCCTGAGCGCGCTCGTCGTTCTCGGCGCCTGCTCTTCGGAACAGCAGAAGAAGTCGGACGGCGACATGATGGGAGAGGAGAGCTCTTCCGGTGCCTTCGACACCCGCAGCGGCGGGATGCAAGACGAAGGCGCCACCGGCCAGAAGCGTCAGGCCTGGGTCGACGCCTATCTCGCGATGGCCGACAAGAAGATCGCGGAGGGCAAGCTCGCCGCGGCTCGTGTGGAGGTGCTGAGCGCCCTCAACATCGATCCCCGGAACGCGGCCGCGACGGCCAAGCTCCAGGAGATCAACATCATGATGGGCGAGGGCGCCGAGGCGCAGGATCTCGCCAACGAGGTCATCGCCCACAAGAAGGCGATGCGCGCGAAGCAGGTGGCGGAGGTCAACGACCGCTACACCCGCGCCCTCCAGCTCTACAACAACGGCGATCTCGAAGACGCCAAGAAGCAGCTCGAGCTGGCTCGTCTGGTCGTCGAGTACGACGCCTACCAGACCGACTTCGCCGGCATGGACCAGAACGTGGTCAAGCTGGCCGCCGAGGTCGATCGCGAGATCGAGCGCACCGCCGCGGCTCGCGAGCGCAAGCAGTACGAGGACGCCTACGATCGTCTGAAGGCGGAGGAAGACCGCGATCAGGCGCGTCGCACCGAGGCCGTCCGGGCCATGATGATCGAGGCCTACGAGGCCTTCGAACGTCAGGACTTCGACGACTCCGAGCACATCGCCGGCAACGTCCTCGACATGGCGCCGGCCTTCCGCCCGGCCAAGGACCTGGTCCAGATGAGCCGTCAGGCTCGCTCGGCCGCCTGGCGCGAGGCCTACTACAAGAAGCGTCGCGAGCAGATCCAGGCCTGGAAGACCGAGATGCGGGACACCCAGATCCCATGGACCCGCGTCATCCAGTTCCCGGCCCGCAGCGTCTGGGACGACATCACCGCCAAGCGCGCCACGGCCGACGCCGTCGCCGACGCCCTCGAGGACAGCGAGGCGGTCCGCAGCCTGAAGAACAAGCTCTCCGTCGAGACGGTGAACTGGACCTTCGAGGACTTGACGCTGACCGAGGTCATCACCTACATCCGTGACACGCAGGCGGTGAACATCTACGCCTCGCGTCTCGCGATGGAGGAGAAGGGCGAGGAGACGATCAACTTCAGCGTGCGCGAGCTGAACTTCGGCGACGCCCTGAAGACGGCCCTCCAGCCTCTCGAGCTGACCTACACCTTCCGCAACAACTCGATCGTCGTCGTGGGCGTGACGGAGGCCTCCGGCCAGATCATCCCCCGCGTCTACGAGGTCCGCGACCTCACGATCCAGCTGCCGGACTTCCGGCCGCCGAACCTGACGCTTCGTCCCGGCCCGGCCGGCGAGGCCTCGGCGATCGCCGTCTTCGGTGAGGAAGGCGAGCCGGTTCGCGAGACCGAGCCGGAGCAGCTGATCGATCTCGTCCGTGACAACGTCAAGCCGCTGAGCTGGGACATCGAGGGCCGCACCCTCGACCTCTCCGCCGGCCAGCTGGTTGCCGTGACCACGCCCGAGATCCACCGCGAGATCGACCACTTCCTCGAGGATCTCCGCCGCTTCACCAAGGTCATCGTCCACGTCGAGACCCGGGTGATCGCGCTGCGCGAGGGCTTCCTCTCGGAGTTCGGCCTCGACGTTCGCGGCCTCGGCGGCACCAACCCCGGCAGCGTCGCCCTCATCGACGACGTCACCAACGGTCCCGAGGACAACGCCTCGGCCGGTCTCGACAACGGCGGGCCCGGCCTGCCCGCGGCGGGCGCCCAGTCGCCGACCTCCGGCGCCTTCTTCCGGGACGGCAACGACCTGGACTTCCGCGCCCGCAGCGAGAACATCTTCAACAACATGCTGGGCGGCTTCCTGAGCAACACCGGCGGCGCCACCATCGGCTTCACCTTCCTGGACGACATCGAGCTCGGTGTCGTCTTCGATGCGGTCGAGAAGTCGGCCTTCGCCAACGTGCTCACCGCGCCCCGCCTGACGATCTACAACAACCAGCGCGCCAATCTCACGCTGGTGAACCAGATCGCCTACGTGAAGGACTACGACGTCGAAGTCGCGCAGACGGCCTTCATCGCCGACCCGCTGGTGGACATCGTCCAGGACGGCCTCGTCCTCGACGTCCGCCCGACGGTCAGCCACGATCGCCGCTACGTGACCCTCGAGCTGCGTCCGACGGTCGCCATCCTGGCTCGTCCGATCCAGACCTTCGTGACGCCGCTCGCGGGTCTCACCACGAACGTGATCATCGAGCTCCCCGAGCTCGAGTACCGCGCCGCGGCGACCACCGTGCGCGTGCCGGATCGCGGCTGGGTCGTGATCGGCGGCCTGAAGAGCGTCAGCACGGTCGACCGTCGCAGCGAGGTCCCGATCCTCTCGGACATCCCGATCCTCTCCTTCTTCTTCTCGAGGAAGGGTCGCTCGGACGAGATCTCGGACCTGATCCTTCTCCTCCACGTCCGGATCATCGATCTGGAGGAGGAAGAGGCTCGCCTCGCCCGCTGAGACCGATTGACGGCGCACGAGCCCCCGGAACCCGAGGTTCCGGGGGCTCGTTGCTTTGAGGGCCGTTCGCGGCTGACCGGAGCGCGGCGGCATTCGAAGCCGCATCCTGCAATCCGGGCGTAAAGACCATCGGCCGGGCGACGGTATCTTGGGAGAATGCCCGGCGGGGACCGAACCTCGATCGGGAGCAGGGACCATGACGCGCAAGCTCGACGCGATCTTCTTCGACATCGACGACACGCTGTTCTCGACCACGCGCTTCGCCGAGACCGCACGCCGCAGCAGCATCGACGCGATGATCCGGCACGGTCTCCGGATCGAGGCCGAGGAGGCCTACAAGGAACTGCTCGAGGTCATCACCGAGTTCAGCAGCAACTACGGCAATCACTACGACAAGCTGCTCTCGCGCCTCCCCGTGGCCGCGACCGCGGGTCTGAATCGCAGCCTGCTCGTCGCCGCTGCCGTCGTCGCCTATCACGAGACCAAGTTCCGCGAGCTGGCCACCTACGAGGACGTCCTCGAGGCGATGCAGGTTCTCGCCGAGACCCGGCTCGAACTCGGGATCATCACCTCCGGCCTGCGCATCAAGCAGGCCGAGAAGATCATCCGCCTGCAGATCGCCCGCTTCCTCAATCCGCGCGGGATCTTCATCACCGACGAGGTCGGCATCGGCAAGCCGAACCCGAAGCTCTTCCTCCGGGCCTGCGCCGTGCTCGAGATCGATCCGCAGCGCACGATGTACGTCGGTGATCATCCGACCAACGACATCGACCCGGCGAACGAGGTCGGCATGATCTCGGTCTGGAACAAGCGCGAGGGCAAGCACATCGACAAGCGCGGCGTGACGCGACCCGATTACGTCATCTACAACTTCATCGATCTGCTCGACATCCTGCAGAAGGACTTCGACTTCGACTTCGGTCTGGTCGTCTGAGGAGAGATCGACCCGGTATGTGCGGAATCGCGGGCTTCATCGATCCGGGACAGGGCAGCGAGCTCGACCTCGATGCCATGATCAGGGCGCTCGGTCATCGCGGGCCCGACGCCCGCGAGACCCTCGCCGTCGGCAGGGTCGGCCTGGCCGCGGCGCGGCTCGAACTCGTGGGGGCCTCCGCCGGCGCCCAGCCGCGGCGGAGTGATCGCGGCAGCCTCTTCGCCATGAACGGCGAGATCTACAACTGGCGGGATCTCGGCGAGGAGGAATCCTCGGCCGACTCCGACACCGCTGCGCTCCACGACCTGCTCGATCGCGAAGGGCTTGAGATCCTCCACCAGGTCCGGGGCGGCTACGCGCTGGCCTGGGCGCCGGGTCGCGACCGTCTGGTGCTGGCGCGGGACCCCTTCGGCCAGCGCCCGCTCTACTGGGCGCGCGTCGGCGAGGCCCTGGTCTTCGGGAGCGAGATCCGCGCCCTGATCGCGGCCGGTCTCCGCCCGGCCCTCGACGAGGACGCGCTCGCGACGCTCCTCCGCTTCCAGTTCCTGCCGCCGGGGCGCTCGCTCTTCGCGGGCGTCCGCTCGCTCTGTCCCGGGGAGATCCTCGACCTCAGACTGAAGGCGGGGCGCATCTCCTTCCGTCGGCAGCAGGTCGAGCTCGAAGACCTTGCCTACGGTCTCGGCGAGGAGGAACTCGCCGAGACCCTGCGCGACGCGGCCTGGCTGCAACGGGCCGGGTCGGCGCGCGCGGGCATCCTGCTCTCCGGCGGGCTCGATTCGTCGGCCACGCTGGCCCTGCTCGCCCGGGAGGGCGGCGTGCCGGACCGCGCCTACGTCGGCTGGTTTCCGGAAGGGCCCGAGCGCTTCGACGAGCGCCCCTTCGCGCGGATCGCCGCGGCCGCCGCCCGGGTACCGCTCGAGGAGGTCGCCATCGACGCCCGGAGCTTCGCGGCCGCGATGCCGCGCAGCCTGGCCGCGCTCGAGGAGCCGCTGGCGGGCCCCGGCGCCGTCTCGCAGTTCATCCTCTGCGAGCGGGCCGCGAGTGACGTACGGGTCCTCTTCGCCGGGCAGGGCGGGGACGAACTCTTCGGCGGCTACGAGCGCCTGCGGATCCTGGCGCGGCTCGAGGCCTCCGGCGAGGCCGAGGCCGACGACTCCTACCGGCCTCTGCTCGAACGCATGAGGGCCGCTCACGCGGCTGCGCCCGAGGACGCGCTGGCGGCCTACCGGGCGGCCGTCGATCGCGGCGCGGCGCTCGAGGCCTGCGGCAACGATCGCGCGCGCGACCTTCTGAAGCGCGCTCCGCGCATCGAGGCGCTCGTGCCCGATGCGACCGGGCCCGCGACTTCGATCGCCGCCGCCTTCGAATGGCGCGTGCTCCTTCCGGGCCTGCTCCAGGTAGACGATCGCTGCGGCGCGGCCTTCGGTCTGGAGGGGCGCTCGATCTTCCTCGATCAGGCCCTCGCGGCCGAGCTCCTGACCATGCCGCCGCGGCGCAAGTGCAGCGCGGACGATCCGCGCGCGCTCTTCCGACGCCTGCTCGACGGGCTCCTGCCCGCGGAGATCGTCGGACGGCGCGAGAAGCTCGGCTTCCCCGTACCGCTCCGGAGCTGGTGGCGCGGGCCGCTGCGCGACTTCGCCGGCGATCTTCTGTCTTCGAACGCCGCCTCGCCGCGGGCCTTGATCGCCACCGAGGCCCTGGACCCGCTTCTGGAGGATGACGGTCAAGGCGGTCGTCTCGTCTACTTCCTGCTCATGCTGGAGCTCTGGCACCGCCGGTTCGCCGACGGGCTCTCGGGCCGCCCCATGACCGCGGAGGACTCGCGATGAGGTCCTCCGCCCGGCAGACGATCCTCCTCCTCATCGTCGCCTTCGCGCTGGTCTACGCCGCCTTCGGCGCCGCCGTCGGCTTCGACTTCGTCAACTTCGACGATCCCACGGTCATCGTCGAGAACGAGGTGATCGAGGGACCGGGCGACGGGCACTTCGAGGCGGTCTTCAGCGAGACCCGCGACCACGCCTACCTGCCGCTCTACTACGCGAGCTTCTGGATCGACCACGCCATCGGCGGCAAGGACCCGGCCGTCTACCACCTGATCAACCTCGTCTTCCACGCCCTGAACGCGGTCCTGCTCGCGTTGCTCTTCATGCGCCTCCCGGGCGGCAGGGAGCGCGGGGGGGTGCTCGCGGCGGGCCTCGGGGCGGCGGTCTTCCTCGTCCATCCGGTCGTGACGGAGTCGGTCGTCTGGGCCTCGGGACGGAAGGACCTCCTCTCCGGCACGCTCCTGCTCTCGGCGCTTCTCGTCTTCATGCGCGGGCTCGAGAAGGACAACGGGATCGCGAAGCGTCTCGTCGCGCCCCTGGTCTTCCTGGCGGCGCTCTTCGCCAAGGCCAGCGTCCTCCCCGGCGTCGTCATCGCCTGGCCGCTCGCGCTCCTCGCGCGTCACGATCGGGCCGGGGGCCGCCGCGCGCTCCTCGTCGATCTCCTGCCGATGGCGCTGGCGGCGCTCATCGCGCTCGTCGTCCACCTCGCGGTGGCGGCGAGCGAAGGCACCGTGGCGTCCGACGAGACCGGCCTTCTGCCCCGCGCCCTCGGGATGCTCGCCGCGCTCGGGCGCTACGCCCTGAACGTGCTGGCGCCGCTCCGGCTCTCGCTCGTCTACGACATCCCCTTCATCGTGAGCTTCGGGCCGCTCCACCTCCTCGGACTCGCGGTGCTCTCGCTCGGCGTCTTCGCGCTCCTGCGCTTCCGGCGCCGGCCCGCCGCCTGGTCGCTCGGCGTCCTCTGGTTCCTGGTGGCGCTTTCGCCCTTCAACAACATCCTGCCGCGCTTCGCCGGCGTGATGGCCGATCGCTATCTCTACCTGCCGATGATGGGAGTCGCGCTGCTCGCGGCCCTGGGCTTCCAACGCATCAAGGCGCGACCGCTCGCCATCGTACTGGCGACGATCGTGTTGGGCTCACTCGTGCTGGCGGCGCGGGCGCGCACCGAGGTCTGGAGCGACTCGCGTGGGCTGTGGAACGACGCCCGCGAGAAGGCTCCGGAGTCGATCCTGCCGCTCCTGCAGCTCGGCCAGGTCTGCGAGATCGAGGCGGCCTCGGCCGAACCGGCGCGCGCCCTGAGCCTGCTCGACGACGCGGCGCGCCTGCTCGGCGAAGCCGAGGCCCTGGCTTGCGACGATCGCGAGCGCGCCCAGGCCCTGTTGAAGCTGGCCTCGCTCGAGACCCGACGCGGTCGCTTCGAGCTGGCGTTGGCCGCCTACGAGCGCCTCGACCTCGTGCTGCCCGCCCGCCACTCGGAGCGTGATCGCGAGGAGCTCGACCACGCCCGCGTGACCCGCGCCACGGCGCTCGCCGGACTCGGCAGGCTCGACGAGGCGAAGGCGCTGCTCGAGGGCATCGGCCGCGAGTCGAGCGCGAGGCGCGAGGCTCGCCAGAACCAGGCGGCCATCGCGCTGCTCGAGGCCGACCGGATGCTGCGCGAGGCGCGCTCCGACGGCGAGCGCAACAGGGGTGTCGCGCGCTATCAGGAGGGCCTCGAGATCTACGCGGAGCTCACCCGGCTGCATCCCGACTTCGAGCGGGCCAGGGTCGACTTCGTCAACGCGATGATCGGCGCCCGCTGGCTGAAGGACTACGAGATCGAGGTGACCAAGGCGGTCAACGCGCTGGTCGAGGACTTCCCGGAGAACGCACAGGCCTGGTATCACCACGCCCGGGTCTACGGCGAGGTGGACTCGTTGCAGGCGCTCGGCGACCTCAAGATCAGCGTCCAGCTCGACCCGCATCGCGAGGAGCCCTACCTGCTCCTGGTCCAGCTCCTGCGCTCGCTGGGTTCCAACAAGCAGGCGAAACTCGTGCTCGACAAGGGCCTCGCTTCTCTGCCCGATTCGACCCGCCTCAGGAACGCCCTGGCCGAGACCTACGTCTCCTTCGGCTATCACCATCGCAACACCGGCGCTCTCGACCTGGCGCTCGAGTCGGCGACCCGCGCCCTCGAGGTGCTGCCCGAGTCGATCGCGGGCTGGCAGCTCCTCGGCGAGGTCAGGCAATCGCAGGCCGAGACTAGC
>JBFIHP010000121.1:0-7937 GCA_041601735.1 Planctomycetota bacterium
CCCTGCTCATGAGCTCCGACTGCGGCGCCCACACCTTTCCCTACATCGAGGTGAAGAACACGACCTCGCAGGTCGAACACGAGGCGACGACCTCGAAGATCAGCGAGGACCAGCTCTTCTACCTCCAGCAACGCGGCATCTCCGAAGAGGACGCCGTGAACATGATCGTGAACGGATTCTGCAAGGAGGTCTTCCGCGAGCTGCCCATGGAGTTCGCCGTCGAGGCGCAGAAGCTCCTCGAGGTGTCCCTGGAAGGCGCGGTCGGCTGACCCGAACGAGGAACTGATGATGTTGAAGATCGAGAACCTGCACGCGAGCGTCCACGGCAAGGAGATCCTGAAGGGTCTCGACCTCGAGGTGAAAGCCGGCGAGGTCCACGCGGTGATGGGGCCGAACGGCTCGGGCAAGAGCACCCTCTCCTACCTGCTCTCGGGTCGTGAGGGCTACGAGGCCACGAGAGGTCGCGTCCTCTACGACGGCAAGGATCTGCTCGAGCTGGGCCCCGAGGAGCGGGCCTGCGCGGGCATCTTCCTCGCCTTCCAGTACCCGGTCGCGATCCCGGGCGTGAACAACATGTACTTCCTCAAGGCCGCGGTGAATGCGCAGCGCAAGCACCGGGGGCTTCCCGAGCTCGACGCGATGGAGTTCATGGGCCTGATCGAGGAGAAGCTGAAGCTCGTGGACCTCAAGAAGGACCTCCTGTCCCGCTCGGTCAACGACGGCTTCTCCGGCGGCGAGAAGAAGCGCAACGAGATCTTCCAGATGGCGATGCTCGAGCCGCGCCTCGCCGTCCTCGACGAGACCGACTCGGGTCTCGACATCGACGCCCTGAAGGCGGTCGCCGACGGCGTCAACGCCCTGCGCGGCCCCGAGCGCGCGATGATCGTGATCACCCACTACCAGCGCCTCCTCGACTACATCGTCCCCGACAAGGTGCACGTGCTGCTCGGCGGCCGCATCGTCAAGTCCGGCGACAAGAGCCTCGCCCTCGAGCTCGAGAAGAAGGGCTACGGCTGGATCGAGCAGGAAGTCGGCGCGGTCTGAGCACGGAAGGAAACGAGATGACCGAAGTCATGAACGAGAAGCAGCCCGCGACGGCACGCTTCGTCGCCCTCCACGAGCGCTTCCAGGCCGCCTCGATCGAGCCCGCCTGGCTGGTCCAGCGGCGGCGGGCGGCGGCCGAGCGGCTCGTCGAGATGGGCTTCCCGACCACCCGGGACGAGGCCTGGAAGTACACCCGGGTCGGCCCCATCGTGGATCGCGACTGGGAGCTTCCCGGCGTCGAGATCGGGGTCGCGGGCACCGAGATCGAGCGCTTCACGACCTGGGAGGACGACGCCTACCGCCTCGTCTTCGTCGACGGCGTCTACGATGCCGAGCATTCGCGGCTCGACGACCTACCCGAGGGCCTCATCGTCGCGGCGCACTCGACCCTCCTGCGCGAGCAGCCCGATCTGCTCGAGGAGATCGAGGGCCGGCACGTCGAGCACGCCATCGACGGCTTCAAGGTGCTGAACGCCGCGCTCGCGGCCGACGGCGCCTTCGTGCGGGTCCCGCGCGGCCTGAAGCTCGAGCGGCCGATCCACCTCCTCTTCGTGGCCAGCGGCCGTGCCGAGGTCATGAGCAACCCCAGGAATCTGATCGACGTCGGGGACGAGGCCAAGGCCTTCGTGGTCGAGCGCTACGTCGGCCTCGAATCGGGCTGCTACTTCACCAACGCCCACACCGAGGTCTACGTCGGCTGCAATGCCGAGGTCGAGCACGACAAGATCCAGCGCGAGAGCGAAGACGCCTTTCACATCGCCGACCTCGAGGTGCACATCGAGCGCGACGGTCGCTTCAGCTCGACCGCCATCTCGGTCGGGGCGAAGATCGGCCGGCACGAGGTCCAGCAGGTCCAGGGCGGCCCGAACACCTGCTGCACCCTGAACGGTCTCTACATCGTTGACGGCGACCGGGTGAGCGACAACGTCGTGGTCGCCCACCACAGCCGCGACCACGGCCGCAGCGAGCAGCTCTACAAGGGCATCCTGGACGACCGGGGCCTGGGCATCTTCAACGGCAGCATCATCGCCGACGAGGGCACCAAGGGCACCGACGCCCACCAGACCAACAAGAACCTGCTGCTCGCCGAGGGCGCGGTCGCGGAGACCCGTCCCCAGCTCGAGATCTACGCCGACGACATCGCCTGCTCGCACGGCGCGACCGTCGGCCAGCTCGATCCCGAGTCCGTCTTCTACATGCTCTCCCGCGGCATCGACGAGAAGACGGCGCGCGCCATGCTCACCCACGGCTTCGCCGCCGACGTGATCGACCGTGTCGGCTCGGCCGAGACCCGCAAGCGCATCGAGGCCTACCTGGCCCAGCGCGTCTCCTGGGCCGGCGTCAAGGTGAAGGAGGAGGACTGATGATCCGCGAGGACACGCTCGACATCGCAGCGATCAGGGCCGACTTCCCCGCCCTCGACCAGAAGGTGAACGACAAGCCCCTGGTCTACCTCGACAACGCGGCCTCGGCGCAGAAGCCGCGGGTCGTGATCGAGGCCGTTCGCGACTTCTACGCCCGGGACTATTCCAACATCCACCGCGGCGCGCACACGCTCAGCATGCGCGCCACCGCGGCCTACGAGGAGGTCCGCGGCAAGGTAGCGGACTTCATCGGAACGCCGAACGAGCGCGAGGTGGTCTTCACCTCGGGCACGACGGCCGGCATCAATCTCGTGGCCCAGACCTGGGGCCGCGCGAACGTCGGCCGGGGCGACGAGATCGTGCTCAGCGAGATGGAGCACCACTCCAACATCGTCCCCTGGCAGCTCCTCGCCGAGGAGAAGGGCGCGACGATCCGGGTGATCCCGATCGACGACCGCGGCCAGCTCGACATGGAGGCCTACGCGGCGCTCCTGAACGAGAAGACCCGGCTCGTGGCGGTCAACCAGGTCTCGAACGCGCTCGGCACCATCAACCCGGTCGCTGAGATCATCCGTCTCGCCCACGAGGCCGGCGCCCGCGTGCTCATCGACGGCGCCCAGTCGGCGCCCCACATGAAGCTCGATGTCCGGGCCATGGACTGCGACTTCTTCGTCTTCTCGGCGCACAAGTGCTACGGGCCGACCGGCACCGGCGCCCTCTACGGCAAGATGGAGCTCCTGGAGGCGATGCCCCCCTGGCAGGGCGGCGGCGACATGATCGACCAGGTCTCCTTCAAGGGCACGACCTACAACGTCCCGCCCATGAAGTTCGAGGCCGGCACGCCCAACATCGCCGGCGTGATCGGCATGGGCGCGGCGCTGGACTGGATGCGGAAGATCGGCGTCGAGGCGATCGCCCGCCACGAGCATCACCTCCTCGAGCTGGCGACCGCCGGCGTCGCCGACATCGAGGGCCTGCGCATCGTCGGCACGGCCGAGAAGAAGGCCGGCGTCCTCGACTTCTGGCTGGAGGGCGCGCACCCCCACGACGTCGGCGCCATCCTCGATCAATACGGCGTGGCCATCCGCGCCGGTCATCACTGCGCCCAGCCCCTGATGGAGCGCTTCGGTCTTCCGGCCACCGCGCGCGCTTCCTTCGCCGCCTACAACAGCGAGGACGAGGTCGCCGTCTTCGTCGAGTCCCTGAAGAAGGCCCAGAAGTTCTTCGCCTGAGAAAACACCGAGAAGAGACCATGCGAGATCAGATCACCCCCAATCCCGACGCCGAGAACACTCCGGCCCACCTGCCCGCCGCCGAACAGGACGGCGCCGAGAAGAAGCCGCCGATCGTGGACGTCAGCGCGACGAACGAGCTCGCGAAGGAACTCCGTGACGGCGTCGTCAGCGTGGCCCGGACGGTCTTCGACCCCGAGATCCCGGTGAACATCTACGAGCTGGGCCTCATCTACGACATCCACGTCAACGAGGCTCTCGACTGCGAGGTGGTCTTCACCCTCACCTCCCCCAACTGCCCCGCCGCCCAGTCCATCCCGGCCGAGATCGAGCGCAAGATCAAGGGCCTCGACGGCGTCCAGGACGTCCGGATGACCCTCACCTGGGAGCCGCCCTGGTCGCCCGACAAGATGACCGAGGCCGCCAAGCTCCAGCTCAACATGTTCTGAGTTCTTCTGGAGCGCCGGCTTCCGGGGCTGTCGGAAAACTGCCGACGACCGAAGTCGGGTGGACCTAGGGTGCCTGGACCTTTCTGCCGGGGCGCTCTCCGGGTCGTCCGAGAACCAAAATCGTCATGCGCCCCGGCGGAAAGTGCCTGGCACCGTATGTCGTATGTCCACGCGACCGCATACCACTTTCCCGACGGCACCTTCAGCCGGCAATGGCCGCCGGCGCCGGCAAGCGCCAGGGACTCTCGGAGCTGCGCCGATCTTCCGCGAAGAGGCCGGATGAATCCGGCGCTCCAGTCGAGGCCTTCATCCCCTGCGGCCCTCCAGGACGATCATCATCCACGCCCATCGTAGACCCGGGCACTCGGCCATGACTCGACGAGGTCCTCGAGCATGCGGCGATTCTCTTCGTTGCGGCCGGAGGACCAGATCAGGCCGACTCCTGAAGGATCGTTGAAGCTCCGGTAGCGAAGGCGCCCCTCGAGGCGCTCGACCTCCACCCGGGTCCGCTGGCGCGGCCACCCGGGCCGACAGACGAACAGGCATCGATCGCCGACCACGATGGCCTTGCCTCCGAGCGCCACCCCGAGACGGGACATGAGCCGGGGGAAGACCTCGGCCTCGATCGACCGCTCGGTCTCCTGCCAGCGCAACGCCCGGATCTTTCCGATCAGGCCGACCAGGTCGAACGCCAGTGCGAAGATCGTCAGGAGGAGCCAGGGGAGGATCTCGATGAATTCGACTCGGAGATCGTCATGAAGGAGCGCCCAGACCAGAAGACCCTGCAGGGTCAGGGCGAGGCCCAGGAGCAAGCCGAGGAGAGCGTTGCGGAAGAAGTAGACGATCCGCGCCGACGGCGAGAGGCGGCCGAAGTCATCGGGCAGCGTCGAAAACTCGGCTGATCGCCCCATGGGCTCATCATCGATCCTCCGGCCGAGCCGGTCCAGTATCCTCCTCTTCCCCCCGACCGCGTGGAGCTCGTCGGTCGTCGGCGGGGAGAGAAATATGGACAGGGACTCTCGTATGGAGTCTTCTGAAGACATCCCCGAGACGGAGCCGATCCCATGCGCGTCCTCGTCCTCGCCCTCGGCCTGAGCCTCCTTGCCCCGGTTCTCGCCGCTCAGACCCCCGACCGCTTCATCCCCCGCGACGCCGACGCCCTGCTTCGCCTGCCCTCGGCGCAGCGCGCAGCCGAGCTCATCGCCGCGGACGGCCCCTTCCGGGAACTCTTCGCCCTCCTGCCGCCCGATCAGGCCCGGGGCCTCGACGAGGCCCGCGGCCTGCTCGAACAGCTCTCCGGCCTCTTCGATCACGAGCTCACGGTCGGGCTGAGATACGGCCTGCTCGGCAAGATCCGCGCCCAGGCGGCGGCGACCACCGGCCTGGATCTCGACCAGATCGAGGCCTTGCTCGCCCGCGCCGACCGGATCGAACAGAAGCCCTCACGGCGCCGCGCCGGCGGTCATGACCTCCTCGCCTACGGCGACGCCGTCGTGGCGACGATCGAGGACGGAGTCCTGCTGGTGGCGACCGGGCTCGACGATCTCGAGGACATGCTCGCGATCGACCCGGGGAAGAGCGCGGCCGATGACGCGGGTCTCCTGCGCCTCGCCGACGAGGCCGGGCGGGCCGATCTCAGCGGCGTCCTGCGACTCGACCGGCTCCTGAAGGAGGACCGGGCCGAGGAGATGCGCGCCGACAACTTCGTCGGCACCCTGGTCCTCGAGGGCCTCCGCCGCGATCTCGCCCGGGCCGAGCGGCTCTACTTCCAGGCCAGGCTCGCTCCGGATCTGAGTCTGCGGCTGCGCACGCGCGGCCCCGCGGAGGAGCCGGACTGGTCCTCGGCCGACCGCCCCGCGACGCTTCTGCCGCCGCTCCGGGACGAGCTCGCCCGCATCCGCATCGATCGCGATCTGGCCGCCTTCTGGGCCGACCGCGAGGAGCTGGTCAGCTCGGCGGCCCTCCCCGGCCTCGCCGAGTTCAGCCAGAACCTCGACACGCTGCTCGCGGGACTCTCGACCGGCGAGTTCGCCGCGGCCCTCGAGCCCGGCCTCGACCTCATCGCGCTCGAGAAGGACGAGGGCGAGGCCGCTCCCCGTCCGCTCCTGCCCCGCTTCGTGCTCGCCTTCCGGTTGCGCGACGACGCCGACCCCGAGCTGCGTGATCGCATCCGCGTCGGCTTCCAGACGGCGATCGGCGCCATCAACCTGAGCGCCGGCCGCGAGCGCCGCAGACCCTTCCTGCAGTACAGCCGGATCGCCCAGGGGACCGAGATCCTGGCGGCGCGCCTGGTCGGCGCGGCACGCGCCGGCGAGGTCGGCGTCGCCGGCAACTTCGAGCCCGCGCTCGCCATCGTCGCCGATCGTCTGATCCTCGCCAGCGACATCGTCGGCGCCGAGCAGGCCCTGGAGGCGCTCGGCCGTTCCGGCGAGGAGACCGTCGGCGGCGATCGTCTCGAGATGGACGGCGCGCGCATCGCGCGCATGCTCGAGCGCAATCGCGAGGCGATCGAGGACGCCCGCATGCTGGATGAGGGCGAGACCCCGGAGGAGGCCGCGGGTCTGGTGGATCGTCTCGTGACCCTCGCGAGCTCGGTCGATCGCCTGGTCTTCCGCCGGCTCTCCACCGCGCGCGGCGCAGTCTGGGATCTGCTCGTCCGCCGGCGGAGCGAGGACCGATGACCGCGCTGCGCCGTTTCGGCGGGAGCTTCGGTCCGGACGAGGCGCGCCACCTGTTGACCCGCGCGGCCTTCGGGGCCTCGCCCGCCGACATCGCGGACGCGAGCTCGCAGGGCCAGGACGCGACGATCGATCGCCTCCTCGGCGGCGGCTTCCGGCCGCGCCTCGCGGACTCGGCCCTCGCCCGCATGGAACGGAGTCGCCCCGCGAGCTTCGAGCAGTTCCGCGCCCGCTTCCTCCTGCGCGCGATCCTCGGCGGCGACGTCCTGCGCGCCCGCATGACCCTCGTCCTGCACGATCACTTCGCCACGGCCTTCCGCAAGGTGCGCAGCCTCGACTTCATGCTCCTGCAGCTCGAGACCCTGAGGCGGGGCGCGCTCGGTTCGTTCCGCGACCTCCTCCTCGAGCTCTGCCGCGACCCGGCCATGCTCATCTGGCTGGACGGCGCGGGCTCGACGCGCCACCGTCCCAACGAAAACCTCGCCCGCGAGCTGCTCGAGCTCTTCACGCTCGGGCGCGGCGCCTACGACGAGACCGACGTGAAGGCGGCCGCGCGCATCCTCACCGGGCGTCGGGTCGACGCCCGGGGGACGAGGCTCGACGAGGGCGACCGGGACGACCGGGAACAGCGCCTCCTGGGCGGCCGGGCGCGCGGCGAGGAGCAGCTGATCGACCTCATCCTCGCGCAGGAGGCCTGCGCCCCGTTCCTGGCCGAGAAGCTCGCGACGCCCTTCCTCGGGCACGAGGCCGCGCTGGCCGCGCGCGCCGAGCTCTCCGCCGCGCTCAGGACTGCGGACTTCGACCTCGGCCTCTTCCTTCGCGAGATCCTCGGCTCGGAGCTCTTCCACGCGGCTGCCGGCCGACGGCGGAGCGTCCGCAGCCCGCTCGAGTTCGTCATCGGCTCGTTGCGCGCGCTCGAGGCCCGCGGTCGGGCGACCTCGCTCGCCGCGGCCGCCGCCGCCATGGGCCAGAGCTTCGGCGATCCGCCCTCGGTGGCGGGCTGGCCGAGCGGTCGGGCCTGGATCTCGACCGCGACCATCGCGGCGCGGCAGCGCTTCGCGGCCGCGGTCGGCGAGGGCCGGTCCGGGCCCCATGCTCTCAGGACCGCGCTGCCGCCCGAGCAGGCCGCCCGCGATCTCGCCTTCGCCATCCTCGGCCGCCCGGCCGACC
>JBFIHP010000122.1:0-7936 GCA_041601735.1 Planctomycetota bacterium
AGACCGCGATCTACTACCCCAGGCCCTTCCACCTGCTCGACTGCTTCCGCGACCTGGGCGGACGTGAGGGTGATTTCCCGGCGGCGGAGGCCGCGGCTCGGGAGGTCTTGGCCCTGCCGGTCTTCCCCGAGCTGGGAGCCCTCCGGCGCGATCGCATCATCCAGGCCGTCAAGGACTTCGGCGCCTGAACCCGAATTCGGGGAGCGCGGCCGCCCGGAGATCGTAAGCTCGAAGGAATCGTCAGGGGACCCGAGCCGATGGCCGCGCAACGCCGACCGGAACATCTCAGGGAGACCGCCGCGGCCCAGGAGGCCTCGGACGAGGTACTCATGGTCCGGGTCGCCGAGGGCGATTCCGCCGCCTACGAGACCCTCTACCAGCGCTACAAGAGCCGCATCCTGACCTTCGTGATGCGCTACGTCGGCGACCGCGAGTGGGCCGAGGACCTCTGCCAGGAGGTCTTCCTCCGCCTCTACCGCAATCCCCGCGCCTTCGATCCCAGGAACCGCTTCTCGACCTGGCTCTTCACCGTGGCCCGCAACCTCTCGATCGACTTCCTCAGGCGGAAGCGTCCGGCCGTCTCCCTCGATTCAGGCGCCGACGAGGACATGCCCCGGGTCGAGCCCAGCGGGCCCGAGGCCGATCGACCGCTCGATCGCACGCTCCTGCGCGAGCTCGAGGGCAACATCCAGCACACCCTGAACGGCCTCAGCGACAAGCTGCGCGAGGTCTTTATCCTCTGTGCGCTTCAGGGACTCAGCTACGAGGACGTGGCCCAGATCGTGGGCTGCCCCGCCAAGACCGTGAGCTCCCGGCTCGCCCGCGCGCGGGAGCGCTTCGCACAGAGCTTCGATTCCTATCTGGCGGGCAAGGGGAGGCCGATGCTGTGATGCGCTGCGAGGACATCCGCAGGCTCTTCAGTGAATCCTTCGACGACCGCCTCGACGCCGCCGCGAGGATGCGTTTCGAGACCCACACGGCTTCCTGCCCCGACTGCGCGGCGGCCTACGTCCGCTATGAGACCCTCTTCGGCGCGGTCGCGGCCCTGCCGGCGATCGACAACGAGAGTCCGGTTCCCTACCCCGAGACGGCGCGGGTCTTCCGCAAGCCGGAGCTCCCGGTCTCGCCCCTGCGCCGCGCCGCCACGGCCGCCGCCGTGATCCTCGTCCTCCTGGGCATCGGTAGCCTGGCCTTCGAGGCCGGTCGTCGCGGATTGCCGCCGGGCGAGGACCTCAAGGCCCCGCTGGAGGTCGCCGAGGTGGTCCTCCCCGACTACGAGGCGCAGAAGCGCATCCGCCTGGTCGAGAACGGAGCGCGCAACGTCGCCACGCTGGCCGAGATCGCGCCGAGCTACTCGGACGGCGAGATGGTCCGTGTCCTCGACCATGCGAGCGGCGAACTCGAGCGTCGCAGCCGGCTCCTGCTCGAGCTCGAGGCCGATCGCCTCGGCAGCTTCCACGACGAATTCAGGAGGACCGCCGGTTCGCTCGGCGAGCTCTGCCTCGAGCTGAACGCCCGGCTCGAGGCCGATTCCACCACCGAGCTCCGTCTCCGCCAGGCCCGTGATCTCGTCCGCCGCCGCGATCTCGACACCGTCATCGTCCGGCTCGCCAACTTCGGTCGCAGCCTGCCCGAAACCGAGCTGACGGCTCCGGTGGACGGCGACGCCTACACCATCTTCCTCGCCGGTCTCGATCAGCTCGGCCGACGCGACGCCCCCGGTGCGCTTCAGTTCTTCGAGGTCGTGCGCGAGGCGCCGACGATTCGCAACAGCCGGCTGAACGAGCTGACCCTCCACGTCGAGCGCTTCATCCGGCGGGAGGTGGGCGGCCCAGCCGCCACCCTCGACGTCGAGCTGAGTTCGGAGCCGCCCCAGGTCCTGCCCCGGGCCCTGCGGGTCTATCGCATCCCCCGACAGGGCATCTGGATCAGCAGCAGCATGGCTGGCGAGGCCCGCTTCGTCGTCCCCGGGCAGGCCTCCGGCAACGGCCGGATCATCGTCCGGCCTCGCCAACCGGACGCCGAGCGGCGGATCGAGATCGAGATCAGGACGCCCGAGACGCAGCCCTCGAAGCGCAAGCTCTGAGCGAGGGGCGACTTGGCCACCATGCCTCGCTCCGGGGCGCCCCGGGATTTCGGCGAACGCACTCTCAATCCGCGCGTCGGTAGACTGGAGCGAACGGAGCGAGAGCCATGACGTCCAAGCAACTATCCACCGTCCTCGTCTACCTGATCCTGAGCGCCATGGGCCTCTCGGCGCAGGGCATCATCGACATCAGGCCGCACCCGCATCACCCCCGACCGCGCGAGATCCGTCGCCCGGTCTACAAGGCGGTGACGGTGGCGAAGCACCACGTCGAGGTGACGATCGACGGCGGCGCCGCGACCACGAAGGTCCTGCAGGTCTTCCACAACCCGAACGCGGCCCAGCTCGAGGGTCGCTACGTCTTCCCGATCCCCGACGCGGCCTCCATCACCGAGTTCACCATGGTGATGAACGGCAAGACCGTGAAGGGCGAGGTCCTCGAGAAGGACAAGGCCCGGGCGATCTACGAGGACATCGTCCGGCGGATGCGCGACCCGGCCCTGCTCGAGTACCTCGGGCGCGACATGTTCCAGGCCCGGGTCTTCCCGATCCCCGCGAAGGGTGAGGTCGAGATCAGCCTGACCTACGTCGAGGAACTCCGCTCCGACGGCGGCGTCTTCGAGTATCGCTATCCCCTGAAGACGCAGGGCTTCGCGAAGGCGCCCGTGGACAGCCTCGTCGTCTCGGCCCTCGTCAAGTCCGGTCGCGAGCTGAAGAGCGTGTTCTCGTCCTCGCACAAGGTCGCCGTCAACCGCCGCTCCGATCACGAGGTGTCGGTCTCCTTCGAGGGCAAGCGCGAACTCGCCGACCGCGACTTCCACCTCTTCTTCACCGAGTCCGGCAAGGGCCTCGGGCTCCATCTGCTGAGCGAGAAGAACGCCCGCGAGGGCGGCTTCTTCATGATGAAGCTCTCGCCGCCGCTCAGCTACGGCAACGACGAGATCCTGCCCAAGGACATCGTCTTCGTCCTCGACACCTCCGGCTCGATGCTCGAGGACGAGAAGATCGCCCCGGCACGTGAGGCTCTCGTTCACGGCCTGCGCACGCTCCGCCCCGAGGACCGCTTCAACATCGTCACCTTCGCCACCGATGCCCGGGCCTACGGCAAGGGCATGGTCGAGGCCTCGAAACTCGAGGTCGCCCGGGCCATCGAATGGGTGAAGGAGATCGAGGCGGCGGGCGGCACGAACATCGATGACGCCCTCGAGTCGGCGGCGTCGGCCCTGCCCGACGAGGACCGCCTGCGCATGGTGGTCTTCCTGACCGACGGGCGCCCGACGATCGGCGTGACCGAGGAGAAGAAGATCCTCGAGAACGCGGCCGGTCGCCTCCCGAAGGGCACCAGGCTCTTCGTCTTCGGCGTCGGCTTCGACGTCAATGCTCGCCTGCTCGATCTGCTGGCCGAGCAGGGCCGCGGCGCGCGCGACTACGTGACGCCGGGCCAGAACCTCGAGCTCGAACTCTCGACCTTCTTCGACAAGGTCGCGAGCCCCGTCCTCTCCGACATCACGCTCGAGGCCGAGGGCATCGAGATCTTCGAGGTTCACCCGAAGCGTCTGCCCGACCTCTTCCGGGGCGCCGAGATCACCGTCCTCGGCCGCTACCGCGGCGAGGGCCATCACGCGATCCGGCTCATCGGCAAGGTCGGCGCCAACCGGCGCGAATTCGTCTTCGAGGGCAACTTCGTCGCCGAGAAGGCCGGCCGCGACTTCATCCCCGTTCTCTGGGCCAAGCGCAAGGTCGGCTACCTCTACGACGAGATCCGTCTGAAGGGCGAGAATCGCGAGCTGGTGGCCGAGATCGTCCGCCTCGGCAAGACCTTCGGCATCGCCACGCCCTATACCTCCTTCCTCGTCACCGAGGACGAGCGACCGGAGGAGACCGCCCGACGTCGCTGGCGAGGCGACCGGGACGGCTCAGGACCTCCGGCTCCCGGCAGTGCCGCGCCGATCGGCGGAGGCGCGGGCGGCCGCTATACCGGTCCGCCCAACCGCGGCGGCGAGGCCGACGCCGAGGAGGCGCAGGACGCGCGCAAGAACGAGGTCGCGCTCCGCGCTCGTACCCTGGGCGAGGGCCGGAGCGGCGTGATCTCGAGCCTCGCGGCCAAGAAGCTGAAGGACAGCGGCGAGCTCTCGGACGACGACCGCAAGGGCAGCGAGACCGCCCGGCGCTTCCAGGGCCGGAGCTTCCGCCTGATCGAGGGCGTCTGGGTCGAACTCGACGCCGAGGGCAAGGCCATGGATCAGGCGAAGGCCGAGACGATCGAGGCCTTCTCCGCGCGCTTCTTCCAGCTCATGAAGGAGGAGGGCGACCTCGCCGAGATTCTGGCCGAGATGCCGGACTGCGTGCTCAAGATCGACGGCAAGCTCTACCGCTTCAGGGCCGCTCCTCCGGCGGCGGAGGAGCCGGCGCCGCAGGACCCGGAGCCGACTCCGGCGCCGCCGATCCGCTGACCTCGTCCTCTTCGCCTCGGGCCGCGCGAGCCGTTCCGGAACTCGAATCCGGAGCGGCTCGCGGGTCTTCGTCCGGGGTCTCCCGTCCGGCCTCGAATTCGCGCAGGAGCTCCTCCAGGGGACGGCGTGCGAGGACCCGCCTGCTACGCCGGCTCGACCGCAGGATGTAGTAGAGGAGGGCGAACAGGCCGGCGAGTCCGGCGGTCGCCAGCAGGGCCGAGTTGCGGATCATCAGCCAGGTCAGGTGGGCGGTCGCGCCCGCAAGCGCCGCGGCGACGAAGACGAAGACCGCGAGGACCACGATGGAGGTCGTGGAGGGCCCGGAGTCGTGTTCGCGCAAGTCGCTACCTCGCCTCGGTTTGAACATAGAGAAGGACCGTGATCGCCGCCCTTCGGCGACCTTTTGTCCGTCCTTCCCCCTCTCTACAATGCCGCGACACGATCTTGCCACCAATCGCGGCGCTGTGAAGGAAAAGAACAGCTCATGAATCGGACGACAGCGATCGCCGGAGTCTCGCGGACCCTCGGCTTCCTCCTCGTGCTGCTGGCCCTCGTCGGCCCGGCCCCGGCCCAGGAGCCGACCGCCTGCATCGGCAGCGACATCGACGAGCTGCGGGCTGCTTCGAAGGCGAATCCGCAGAACATCGGGCTACGCATGCGTATCGTTCGCCGCCAGCTCGACGACTTCCTGAAGACCGACAACCAGCGCAAGGCCCGCGAGATGCTGAGCGAGGTCGAGACCCAGCTCGACGAGATCAAGAAGCTGGGCCCCGAGTTCACCTACGTCTACCGCGTCCTCGCCCGCCAGTACTACAGCAGGGCCAACCGGGACACCGGTGATTTCGAGAGCGTGCTGGACACGCTCGAACAGCACGCGAAGGTCAGCGAACTCGACTTCGAGATGCGCTCGCTCAAGGTCCGTTCCCTCCTGCACCTCGCCTGGGCCGAGGAGAACCCGCAGCCGCAGAGGATCAAGGAGGCGGCCACCTTCGTCGCCGACTGGTTCGACTCGCCGACCGCGCCCGTCTGGAGTTCGACGCTCGCCGTGCTCTCGGCCTGGCTCCTCGATCTCGACTTCCGCCGGGAGGTCCTGGCGATCTTCGAGGATCGCTATGCCGCCGCGCCCGACAACATCAACCTGGCCCTCAGTCTGGCCGGCTGTCACTACGCGCTCGGCCGTAACGAGTCGGCGTGGAAGATCGTGCACGACGCCGAGCGTCGCGGGCTCTGCGACGAGGTCACGGGCGGTCGCCATCCCATCGTCGAGATGCTCCGCCTGAAGTGCGACGAGTTCGGGCTCGAGTCCTCGGGCTACGACGGCTTCGACATCGATCGCCTGCGCGAGCTGGTGGCGGAGGAGCCGGAGAACACCTCCCTCTGCTATCGCCTGGCGATCCGCCTCCGCGCCAAGGGCTTCACCGGCGAGACCATCCTGAAGCGCATCGACGAGCGTGTCGCCGAACGCCTCCAGGAGGTGCCGAACTTCGATACGACCAAGCTCGACGAGCAGAAGGCGGCCATCCGCAAGGGGATCGACGAGGCCTACCGCGAGGCGATTCCGATGGCCAGGAAGGCCCTCGAGCTGAACCCCAAGCTCGACGCCGCCGTCCTGCTCCTTGGCGACCTCCACGCCAAGACCGGCGACTACGAAGGGGCGGCCGCCGCCCTCCGCGAGGGCATCGCGCGAGTTCCCTTCTTCGTCGAGCTGCGCGACAAGCTGGCCGAGGTCGAGGCCCGACGGGAGGACTGGGATACCGTCGCCGCCCAGCTCGCCGAGGTCTGCAAGCTCATGCCCTGCGACGCCGGCAACTGGCAAGGCGACGTGCCCGGCTCGCTCCTGCCCGTTCCTGCCCGCGCTCGCGAGAAGTTGATGGTCGAGATGATCGCCAGGCCCGAGGCTCGGGCGATCCTCCTCGAGGTCTTCCGCGCTGCCGCCGCAGCCGAGCCCCGCAACCCGAACTTGCGCTCCTATCTCGCCATGATCGCCTTCTTCGCCGGCAACAAGGCGGAGGCTGTGCGCTGGATGCGCGAGGCCGAGGCCCTGGGCCTCTGCGGCGATTTCGGCTTCGAGCACCCCCTGGCGGTCGAGATCTACAGCCGCGAGCGTTGGTAGCAGGGCGGCGAGCGGCGGCCTCATCGGGCTCCCGCTCGCGGTCCGGCCCTTTCTTGACCGGCCCCGGGCCCCTGATACAATGACGCGGCTCCGGTCAAGCGATGCGTCCTTTTCTATCGCTCGACGAGCCAAGGACTTGTGAACCTGGGCGGCCGCATCGACGGCCGGACGCGATGATCCTGATCACCAGCCAGCCCGGCCTCGAGCAGATGGAAACCGATCTGCTGCGGATTCTCCACAGCGGAGGTCGGCTCCTGCAGAGCTTCGCCATGACCCGCGGCCGTCGCGGTTTCATGGTCGAGCAGGCGGATGAACGCCTCGACGAGCTGGCGGCCTTGCCCGGCGTCGAGACGGCCCGGCACGTTCAGGCACCCTGGTCACTCGTCGCCCGCGCCGAGAAGCCCGAAGGCAGCCGCGTGGCCTTCGGCTCTCAGCTGATCGGCGGCGAGCGCTTCAGCCTCATCGCCGGGCCCTGCGGGGTCGAGAATCGGGCCCAGCTCGACGAGGTCGCCGACGTCGTCCTGCGGGCCGGCGCGATCGGACTGCGCGGCGGCGCCTTCAAGCCTCGCACCTCGCCCTACGCCTTCCAGGGCCTCGGGCTCGAGGGTCTTCGTCTCCTTTCGGAGGTCCGCGAGCGCACCGGTCTCCCCGTCGTCACCGAGGTCATGACCCCCGAAGACGTCGATCTCGTCGCCGAACACGCCGACATGCTCCAGGTCGGCT
Organism: Planctomycetota bacterium; assembly: GCA_041601735.1. GTDB lineage: Bacteria > Planctomycetota > DRQF01 > JACKGY01. Next base: position 7,376 of record JBFIHP010000122.1, read on the forward strand.
CCCGCAACGTCCAGAACTTCCGGCTGCTCGAGGCGGTCGGACGCATCGAGCGTCCCGTGCTCCTGAAACGGGGCATGATGTCCACCCTCGACGAGTATCTCGCCGCGGCCGAATACGTCTACCTGCGCGGCAACACCCAGGTCGTTCTCTGCGAGCGCGGCGTCCGGGCCTTCGAGCCCCGCATGCGCAACATGCTCGATCTCGCCGGCGTGGCACTCCTGAAGCGCCTGACCCACCTGCCGGTCCTCGTCGATCCCAGCCACGGGACCGGCCTGAGCGAATTGGTCCCCGACCTCGCTCGCGCCGCCCTCGCCGTCGGCGCCGACGGCGTCCTGGTCGAGGTGCATCCCCATCCCGAGAGCGCCCTCTCGGACGGTCGCCAATCCCTGACCCCCGCCCAGCTGCTCGATCTCGCCCGCTCCCTCGAGCCGCTCGCCCGCGCACTCGGTCGCGCGCCCGCGCCGACCACCGGTCGCGCCGCCCAGGCCTCGGTCTGAGCCTTTCCGAAAAGAAAGGCCCCGATCCTTCGATCGGGGCCTCCTCGTAGCGACGACTGGACTC